>JAGWRH010000347.1 GCA_028876695.1 Acidobacteriota bacterium
CCGTGCCTTCCATGTTCAGAAAATATTGATTCACGGCCCAGCATCGCGCCACGCTGTTTAGCGTTTGAATGTTCGGGTCGCTGCGATATAAATCCGTAGCCTTCTCAACGATCTTCTCCCACGCCTTCGCGTCGAAATTGATCGCCACCAGCGGCTCGATGGATTGTACGGGCGTCGCGCGGGCGAAATCATCGAAGGGCTGTCCGGCCGCATACTGGCTGAGCACCGCGCGCTTCGCCGCCAGCGCCTGGCTGGCGATCTTGTACGCGCGATCGGTCGCTTCCCAGAGCTGCCAGCGAAGCGACTCGGGGTTATCTTCGAGCGGGGCGAAATTGACCATTCCGAGTCCCGGACCGAAGTAGCTATCCTGCTTATAATCGCCCACCCGAACCACCACGCGAATGTACCGGGCGCGCACGTGCGTGCTCATGCGCAGAGCGCCGAAGGCCGCTTCCATGTTGTATTCGTCGGTATCCGTCAGGCGGTAATCGATGTAATAGGGCGCGGGAACGTTCACCATTTTGAGGTGCGCCCTGGAGCGCTGCAGCTCCGTTTGCATGGCTTGCAGCAGCGGGTCCGACGCGGCGGCTTTTGCAGCCGCGGCGGTCGCATCGGAATCGGCGGCAGTTGCGGCTGGCGCGCCCTGCGCGCGTGCGCCGGCCGCAAAACTGCATGCGACGATACAGCCTAAAGCGGAAAGCGCCATTCGCCGCCATGGGTTGCGCGCGCTCACGGTTTCGCCTCGACTACTTCGGCGGTCTTTTTCCCGGCGGCGTCCGCCCAGGTGTCGCCGAACCCAGGGGGAGGAAGGATCGGCGGACGTTCCGCGCCCTTCGCGCTTTTTTGTACTTCGATTTCGGAGAAAAGCATCGCCGGAGCCGATGCCGACACCGGCACTTGCCCCGATTCGGCTCCGCAAATGCCGTTGAATGTCTCCAGCTTGTCGCCGGTCAAAATAATTTTATTCAGGGAAAGCAGCGGAGTCCCGACGATATCCGTGCCGCGCACCAATTCATCGGGTCGTCCATCCGCGTACACCCTCCACACCATCACGGGGATAATTTCAAAGGCCTGCGGCGCGGCGCGCGAGGTGAGGGTGAATCCGCCCTGAATATCCTCGAAATACAATCCGTACGGCTTGCCCTGGCTTTTGATTTCTTCAACGAATTTTCGCCGCAGCTCCCCATCGGTCACCGTTTTCGTGGAGGTAACGATCAAGTTTCCCTGGCGTCCCGTGGGGATGAACCCCTCCTGCGCGCGGCCGTGACCATTGGAATGGGCGAACCCGGTGATGGGAATGCGGGACATCAGAAAGTTCTTGAGCACTCCATCTTGCACGGCGACCACGCGCTCGGCGGGCATTCCCTCATCGTCATAGTCGTAACTGCCCGCGAGCTTCACGCCGCTCAGTTCCTTGATTGTGGGGTCGTCCACCACGCTCAAGAACGACGGCAGCACCAGCTCGCCTACCTTTTTCGTGAACGTTTGTCCCTCGCGTTCGTCGCGTTGCCGGTGGCCTTCGAGCCTGTGCCCGAGAACCTCGTGAAAGAAAACGGCCGCGGCGCGTCCGGAAAGCAGCGCGGGTCCGGCATACGGCTCGGCCGCGGGGGCGGCGCGCAGCGCCTTCAAATCGGCCGCCATTTTGTCCGCTTTGGCGACCAGATCGGATTCCGAGGGCAGATTCTTCAGCGAGGGCTGCTCGAACGATTCGACGCGCAGCAGAACCATGCCGTCGTCCGCGCGCGTTTCCGCCTGCATCACCAGACGGCTGATCGCCGAAGGCTGCACGATGGCCGTTCCTTCACTGGTGGCGAGGTAGGATTCGCCGCTCCCGGACTGCAGCGTGACCACGGAGGTGTACACCTCCGGGAATTTCACGAACTCCGCGGAGACTTTCCGAATGCGGTCTTCCCATGCCTCCTGCTCGAACGTCAGAGGCAGCTGGGTTTCGTCGATGTGGCGTTGCGGCGTTTCCCGGCTGAAATCCGGCGATTTATCTTCCTCGGGCGACTGCACCTCGTAATTGGTCTTCACTCGCAGGAAAGCCGAGGAGGCGCGCTCGTATTCATTGCTGGTCAACTGCCACAGCACGCGCGCGATGGCGTCGCGATCGTTATCGAGCGGCAGCAAGGCGGAGAGCAAGCCGGACGCGCGGCTCTGCCCGTGGGTGTTGTCGAGCGCCGCGGCGCCGACGTGCATGGTGACGCCCGCTTGCCGGCGACGAACGCGCATGGAGAGAATCAGCGCGCCATTATTGGCGGCGATTGCGGCCAAATCGGAATCGGTGACCGCGTAGCTCACGTAATACGGCGCCGGATCGGTTTTTGCGAGCGAAGCCATGGCGCGCCGCAGCTCGCTTTGCATGGTTTCGAGCAGGACGCCGGCGCGTGGCGCGGCAGTGACCGATCTCCAGGGAAAGCAGATCAGGATGAGAACCAGACAGAGGACGATCCGCGTCCCAGAACGCTTTCGCGATTTGGGGAACGCGGTTCGCAAGCCGCAGCGCCGCTGAAAAGTGGTTCCCATGCCGGGGACGCGTCAATCTATCACGTTCGTGTAACGACGCACAAATCAAGGCCGCAAGTGCACAGATTGGTACGGCGCTCGCGGCGCACGAACCTCGATGCAATTGGCGTTCCGATGAGCCCGATTGTCCTGCCGCTGTCGCTCTAGTGTCCGGCGGCTTTCGCGGCCGCAGCGGCGGGAATATGGAAAATGCGTTCGGCGTTGCCGTGATAGAGCTTTTCGCGCTCCGCTTCGGAGACGGGCGCGGTATCCATGAACTTCACCGCGGGCGCGGACGGCTGATACGGGTAGTCGATGGCCCACATCACGTTGTCGATTCCCAGAGCCTTGATCGAGTAGTCGAGGGCCATCGGCGATTCCACCCCGCTGGTGGTGATCACGAAATTGCGCTTGAAGTATTCGCTGGGCGTCAGCTTGATCTTGGGCGCCGATCCGCGGTCCTGCGCGTGCTTGTTCATGTAATCCAGTCGCCAAAACCAGAAATGCACGCCTTCGCCCATATGACCGATGCAAATCTTCAGTTTGGGGAAGTGGTCGAAAAGCCCGCTGACGATCATGCGTACGGCGTGCGTGGATACTTCCACGCCGTAGCCCCACTGCGCGCTATCGAGTCCGTAATCGCGAAAGGGCGCGGCCAGGCCGTCCGATGCGGCGCGCGGATGAATGTAAATGCACGCGTCCAGCGCCTCGGCCGCTTCCAGAAACGGCCAGTATTTCGGGTCGTCGAGGTATTCGCTGTTGGTGTGGGAGTTGAGAATAAACCCGTTGAGCTTCAGCTTGTTGATGGCGCGGTCCATTTCCTTGGCGGCGCGCTTGGGCGACTGCGGCGCAAATGTAGCGAGCCCGGCGAAGCGTCCCGGATGCCGCTTGATTACTTCCGCCAGCCTGTCGTTGGCGAGCGCGGCGAGTTCGGTAGCCGTGTCCGCGTCGAACATCTGCACGCCCGGCGCGGTGAGCGACAGGATCTGCATATCCACGCTGTTTTCGTCCATATCGCGAAGCCGCTCGTCTTCGAGGTCGATCAGGCGGTCTTTCATGACGCCCATGGGCGATTTGTCGTTCGGCGGCGCATCGTAAATGCGTTTCACTAAAATCATATCCGGGCTGTGGCTGGGCGAACGCGCCACGCCGCGCAGCGCGGCCGCGACTTCGGGAATTGAAAACGCTTCTTCCGTGGCGATGCGCCGCATCTTCTTCTTGGAATTTTTTGCGTTTGCCATGGTTTTCTCCTTCGAATAATTGCCGAAAATTGCGCCTACGTCTGAAGCCGCGACAGGGCCGCTTGCGCTTTATATCTCCGCGCCGCGCGGTCCGCAAGCGATTTGAGCGGGTGGCAAACCGGGTCGCGATGAAATCAGGGCGAAGAACTTTCGTTCAGGGCGGTACGTTCGCCGGTCCGAACGGCTCGCGCGATCAGGAATGGCGCGACGGGTTAAGGAGCGGGAGACGGTTTGTGGAGCTTGGGCTGGCGCTCGAACGGGACGGATTCGAGGCGCAGGATGGCTAACAGGGCGCAGACGATGAGCGCAGCCGTTAGTACATACGCAAGCGCCGCGCCAATGTACGAGACGAGCAGCGCCAAAGTGCCCGAGCACAGAGCGAG
>JAGWRH010000348.1 GCA_028876695.1 Acidobacteriota bacterium
CCATGGCAACTCCCGCATTTAGTCCGGACGAGATTCGAGGCAATCGAGATTACTTCGCGGCGAAGCTCAAAGCAGAAAAGCAGCGCAACTCGGTGTTAAAGGCGGTTGAAGGCAGCGCACCTTTTGACTTCGTTCTGCTGGACACGCGAGGGAAGGAAGCCTATGCGAACGGACACATTCCCGGCGCGTTGTGCTTCACGCTGGACGACATCGCGCGCGCGGCCACAACGCTTCCCAAGGGGAAAGAGATTGTCACCTATTGCTGGGGACACGATTGACAGCTTTCGGCGATGGCGGCTCTGCAGTTGGCGGAGCTGGGTTTTTATGTAAAAGAAATGAACGTGGGATGGAAGGAATGGACGGCGAACCGCCATCCAACGCACCAGGGCAAGCCGAAAGACAACGTTCATTGCGATTGCAGCAAACCGTAGCTCGCGGGTCTGATGCCGCGGCAAATTCTGGGGACGGCGGACTCTCCGCTGTCCCTTATTTTTTGCTCGGATTCGCGCTGAAGCAACTCTCGAGCCGCGGATAGCAGCTTGACAAGCGCGCGGCGGTTCAATACGGTATTCGTTTGCATGCAGAGCCAGAGGAAGGCCGTGGCAGCGCACTCTAAGTCGTAGCCCCGCGCGAATTCGGAGCAATCATTCCCCCGGCTGTGCATACATCGCGTCGCGCAGGTCGTGTCACAATTTCAAGGAGACCAGGATGCCTCATAAGCTGACGAACATACTCGCGCGTGTGCCGAGCGATATCGAGATCGCGCAATCCGTCACGCCAGTTCCCATCGACAAGATAGCGGCGGAAGCCGGCATCCTTCCCGACGAGATCGATTTGTACGGCAAGTCCAAAGCGAAAGTGCACCTTTCCGTTCGCGACCGGCTGAAGAACGCGCCGAATGGCAAGTACATCGTGGTAACGGCGATTTCGCCCACGCCGCTGGGCGAAGGCAAGAGCACGACGACAGTGGGATTGAGCCAGGCGATCGGCGCACATATCGGAAAGAAGGTATTCACGTGCATCCGGCAGCCGAGCCAAGGACCGACGTTCGGCATTAAGGGCGGGGCGGCGGGAGGCGGCTATAGCCAGGTGATTCCGATGGAAGAGTTCAATCTCCATCTGACAGGGGATATCCATGCGATCACCGCGGCGAACAATCTGCTGGCGGCGGCAATCGACACGCGCATGTTCCACGAGTCGTACCAGACCGATGCGCAGTTGTATGACCGGCTGACGCCGCGCGCGAAAGACGGCAGCCGGAAATTTTCTCCGGTGATGCTGCGGAGATTGCGCAAGCTGGGGATTAACAAGACCAATCCCGACGATTTGACTCCCGACGAGCGCAGCCGGTTTGCCCGTCTGGATATCGATCCGGCAACGATCACGTGGCGCCGCGTGACCGACACGAACGATCGAATGCTGCGGCAGATCACGATCGGACAGGGGCCGGAGGAGAAGGGCTTCACGCGAGTGACGGGCTACGACATTGCGGTGGCCAGTGAAATCATGGCGATTCTGGCGTTGACGACGAGCCTGGCGGACATGCGCGAGCAACTGGGGCGAATGGTGATTGGAACGAATAGGGCGGGTGAAGCAATCACGGCGGACGACGTGGGATTGGGCGGCGCGCTCACCGTGTTGATGAAAGACACGATCATGCCCAATCTGATGCAGACGCTCGAAGGCACGCCGGCATTCGTGCACGCCGGGCCGTTTGGAAATATCGCGCACGGAAATTCGTCCATCGTGGCGGACCAAATCGCGCTGAAGCTGGTCGGAAAGGACGGGTACGTTCTCACCGAATCGGGTTTCGGCGCGGATATGGGCATGGAGAAATTTTTCAACATCAAATGCCGCTACAGCGGACTGGTGCCGGATTGCGTGGTGATGGTGGCGACGATCCGCGCTCTGAAAACGCACGGAGGCGGGCCGAAAGTAGTGGCGGGGCAGCCTCTCGATCCGGTGTACACGCAGGAGAATCTTGCGCTGCTCGAGAAAGGCTCCTCCAATCTGGTGAAGATGATCGACAACGCGCGGAAATACGGCATTCCGGTGGTGGTGGGTGTGAACCGATTCCAATACGACACGCCGGCGGAAATCGAGCTGGTGTGCAAGATCGCGAAACAATCGGGCGCGGTGGACGCGGTGATGAGCAACCACTGGGCCGAAGGCGGAGCGGGCGCCGTGGAATTGGGCAAGGCGGTGATCGCGGCGTGCCAGCAACCGGGCCATTTCAAGTTTCTCTATCCGCTGGAGACAACCACAATCAAACAGAAGATCGAAACGATTGTGAGAGAGATGTATGGGGGAGCGGGCGTGGAATACAGCCCCGAGGCGGAGAAGAAGATCGCGCTGTACACCAGGCTGGGATTCGACAAGCTGCCCATTTGCATGGCCAAGACGCAATACAGCTTGAGCCACGATCCCAACCTGAAGGGCGCGCCGACGGGTTTTATCGTTCCGGTTCGAGACGTGAGAGCGAGCGTGGGCGCCGGATTCGTTTATCCGCTGCTCGGCGCGATGAGCACGATGCCCGGGCTATCCACGCGGCCGGGATATTACGACATCGATTTGGATCTTGCGACGGGACGCGTGGTGGGACTGTCTTAGCTCCGCGGTGGGACTGCTTCAGGAATTCGTCGCGGATTTGCGGGGAAGGGAATTGATGGCCGAGGTGACGTGCTTTCGCACCGCCTCGGCTTGGCGATAAGCACGCGCCTCCCACGCGGCGCGCTCCCCAAGACTTGCGCGAAACGGTTCGATATCAGCCGCGAACTGCCGGAGATTCGAGTCCGCGCAAATCAAAAAAGTGCGCAGCGCACCCTCGAGCAAGGACGCCGCCGATCCAAGATCGGCCAGGACGGCGGCATGCGTGGCATCCGAAATTTCCGCACACAGGTCGAGCCCTCTGGCCGCGGCGCGCGCGGCGGCGAGCGGGATTTCAATCGCGTCGCGCACCGCCTGCTCGATGGCGCGACGGCGCGATTCGCGTTCTCGATCGGTGGGACGCGGGAGGCGCTGAGTCCGCAGGTAAGCCTCGAAAGCCGCGATATCGATTTCGGCCATTTGCAGCATCCGTTCCGATTCGTTCGCGACAGCCTCGACAACCGAGCTCAGTTTGGCCGCGGAACCAGCGGCCTGCCGATGGCGGCTGCTAACGTCCGCGACTTTGGCGAGCAAACCGAGCGCGAAGCTCGCGGAAACAGCGGCGATAGCAACTCCCGCGGGTACGGGCTGGCCGCTCGCCGCGGCGCCGCGGAAGCTTTCGAGAGTCGTCTGGGAATTTATCTCCGGCATGACTTCAGAGTCTCTCATTAGAGCTGTCCAGTTCGCTAGGGCCGATTGAGCGCGCCGGCTGTTCCACACTGGAACCCGGTGGTCGATTCGAGACAGGCGGGTGATCGGATGGGGCCAGCCAAAGCTTTCCCGCTCAGCATACCTGGTGCGATCCAAACGATTTGCAGGAATGAACATTTGAAAGCGCGGCGTCGCATGGTGGCCTTGTACGTGCAATTGCCCGTGCCCAGATCAGTGTGAGGCTGGACGCAGACAGCGATGGTCGAGCGTCGGGCGCGCGGCGATCCGATTTACGACAAGAAAGAGCGGCAGGCGGCATGTTTTCGTCCGAGACAGAGGCTCAGCTGATTCGCGCGAATTTCCGGAACACGGAGCGGAGGGAATGGTGGCTGTGGGCGGCCGCGTTCGCGATTACCGGCCTTCTGTTGGTGGGGCTAGTTTCGTTTTTCGTACCCAGCGGCCAGAACTATCTAAGCCAGCGCACGGAGAGCATAACTCCAATCATGCTGAGGGGCCTGATCGGCCTGGTGTTTCTCTTCGACTTGTACACCGTCTATCAGCACCTTTTGATTCACCGGATCCGGAGACAACTGATTGAACGCGAGGAACTGTTCCAACTGATCAGCGAGAATGCCGCGGACATGATCGCGGTGGTGGACGTCGAAGGGCGGCGTTTTTTCAACAGCGTGTCGTACGAAAAGGTACTTGGCTATTCGCGGGAAGAACTCGCCGCGTCGTCGGCGTACGAGCAGGTCCATCCGGACGACCGCGAGCGCGTGATGAAAGCAGCCGAAAATGCGCGGGTCACGGGAGCCGGACAGACACTCGACTACCGGTTTCGGCACAAGAACGGTTCGTGGCTGGTGTTGGAGTCGACTTCGAGCGTGATTCGCGATGAGAAAGGCCTTCCGGAAAAACTCGTCCTGGTGAATCGCGACATCACTCATCGGAAAGAAACCGAGGAAGCGCTACTGCGTTCCGAAGCGGATTTTCGGTCGGTCGTTGAATATGCACCGTACGGCATTTATCGAGCCAACGTGGAGGGGCGGTTCCTACAGGGCAATCCGGCTCTCCGGAAGATGCTCGGATACGAAACGTCACGCGAGCTTCTCGAGACACAACTGGCGACGGATATTTTCCGTTATCCCACCGAATACCAACGACTGACCGAGATGCTGGTGCGCTCGGAGGAAATCAAGGACGTCGAGGCCGAGTGGAAGAAGAAATCGGGCACTCCGATCACCGTCCGCTGCTCGGGAAGGCGCGTGGACCACGCCGAGGGCGCCCCCACGTATTTTCAAGTGTTCGTCGAGGACGTGACGGAAAAGCGCACGCTGGAGGGACAGCTGCGGATGGCGCAGAAAATGGAGGCGATTGGCCGGCTTTCGGGAGGCATCGCGCACGATTTCAATAATCTGCTGGGCGTGATCATCGGGTATGCGGGAGCGTTGAAAAAGAAGCTTGGCGATAACGATGCGCGCTGCGAGTACGCGCTGGAAATCGAAAAAGCGGGCCAGCGAGCCGCATCGCTTACGAAACAACTGCTCGCGTTCAGCCGGCAGCAAGTGCTCACGCCAGAGGTTCTCGATCTGAATACGCTGGCTTCGGATTTACAACGGATGCTTCCGCGATTGCTCGGCGAGGATATCGAGATTTCGTTGGAATTGGCCGCGGACCTGCGGAGCGTGAAAGCGGATCGCACGCAAATCGAGCAGGTGATCTTGAACCTGGCGATTAATGCGCGCGATGCAATGCCCTCGGGCGGGAGCTTGAGGCTCGGAACCGCGAACGCTGACCTCGACGAAGCGTACACGTGGGATCATCCGGGGGCGAAGGCCGGGAGATACGTGTGCTTGAGCGTGACCGACACGGGAACAGGCATGGATCCGGAAATACTCGCGCACATATTCGAACCGTTCTTTACGACGAAGGAGCCTGGAAAAGGCACGGGGCTCGGATTGGCAACGGTGTACGGGATCGTCAAACAGAGCGGTGGATATATTTGGGTGAAAAGTTCGCCGGGGAACGGATCAACTTTTGAAGTC
>JAGWRH010000349.1 GCA_028876695.1 Acidobacteriota bacterium
GGCGATGCTCATCCCGAACTCCGGGAAGACAATCTCAGTCGCTGCGACGCCGGCGATGCCGTTCTCGCGCAAGCTGCCGATTCAGCGAAACCATTTTTTCGCGTCCCCAAGGTGATCGACCGGTGAGCGCATCCGCGCCGTGGACCGTCCCGAGCGTGCGCGCCGCGCTGCTGGCGAAGAAAATCTCCGCGCGCGAGCTCGCCGCTGAATTCTACGCGCGGATCGAGCGCCGCAATTCCGAATTGAACGCCTTTTTGACGCTCTCTCCCGAGCGTGCATACGCGCAAGCGGATCGCATCGATGCGACCGTTGCGCGTGGCGAAGATCTGCCGGCTCTCGCCGGAGTTCCCATCGCTATTAAGGACGTAATCAGCACGCGGGGCATCCGCACCACCTGTGCGTCCAAGATCCTTGAGAATTATGTCCCCCCGTACGATGCCACCGCCGTCGAGCGCCTCGATGCTGCCGGCGCGGTTTTCCTCGGCAAAACGAATTGCGACGAATTCGCCATGGGCGGATCCAATGAGAACTCCGCCTACGGGCCGGTGCGCAATCCAGCCGCTCTCGATCGCGTGCCCGGTGGATCGAGCGGCGGATCCGCGGCAGCTGTGGCTGCGGATTTGACGGTCGCATCGCTGGGGACCGATACCGGCGGATCGATTCGCCAGCCCGGCTCGTTTTGCGGAGTCTCCGGCTTGATGCCGACCTATGGCCGCGTCTCGCGCTACGGCCTGGTAGCCTTCGCATCATCGCTCGACAAGATCGGGCCCTTTGCGAAAAGTGTCGCTGACGCCGCCCGTATCCTTTCCGTGATCGCCGGCCACGATCCAAGCGATTCAACTTCTGCGGCGGTTTCCGTGCCCGATTACGGCGTGGAAATCGAGCAACCCATCGAAGGGCTAAGAATTGGCGTTCCCGAAGAGTATTTCGGCGACGGGTTGGACCCGGAGGTCAGGCGACCGGTCGAATCGGGCATCGCGCAGCTCGAAAAACTTGGCTGCCGGCGCATCCCGCTGAAGATGCCGCACACCGGCTACGCAATCGCGGCCTACTACATCATCGCCACCGCTGAAGCCAGCTCCAATCTCGCCCGATACGACGGCGTGCGCTACGGCTTGCGCGCGCCCGGCGCGACGCTCACTGAAATGTACCGACAAACCCGCGACCGCGGCTTTGGTGCGGAGGTGAAGCGCCGCATCATGCTCGGTACTTATGCGCTTTCCGCCGGTTATTACGACGCCTATTACTTGCGCGCCCAGAAGGTCCGCACGCTTATCGCACGCGATTTTTCCGATGCCTTCCAGAAAGTGGACGCGATCATCACGCCAACGGCGCCCACGCCCGCTTTCCGGCTCGGCGAGAAAACCGCCGACCCGCTGCAGATGTATCTCGCCGATATCTACACCGTCACAGGCTCGCTCGCCGGTGTCCCGGGAATATCGGTCCCCTGCGGCAAGACGCCAGCCGGACTGCCGGTGGGAATGCAAATTTTGGCCCCTCATTTCGCTGAATCGCGCGTTTTGCAAATCGCCCGCGCGGTTGAAGCGGCCACGGAGCGCGGCAATTGACGGCGATTTCGTGCCGGCCAAATTCCGGGAAACTGTAGAAATCTTCCGAACAGGAACAATCTGTCCCATTCCGCCAGGGTGATTTTCGAGAAACCCGCAACCACTCTCCAGTCATAAACGTCATAGATGCAGCGACTTACAGTACAGCGTGGTCTTTTGGTTTGGTTGTGTTAGTACGGAACCACCATTGCTTGCACCTGTCGCAACTCTTACTCTGCGATTAGACATCGCGGGACTGAGAGGCTAGGAATGGTCCGAGTCAAAACCAGCCAGGAAGTCTTCACCGAAGACGAAGTATCGAAGCTTACGGGAATTTGCCGCGAGCACCTGCGCGGCTTGGCGCGCAACAAGCACCTCGGCACGCTTTCGCGGCTGGCCGAGTCCGTCGATCCGGAGACGTGGCTCTTCACGCGCTCGGACCTGCTGATCGTGAATCGGCTGCAGGCTCGCTGCGAGCACTAACCGCCGAGGGCGCCGTTCTCGCACGGCGCTATTTGCCGCGGAATCTTCTCTGTTCCCCATCATTCCAAAGTGCTTGGTTCGCGTTCGCTCCCGAGTTACCCTCCTCGCATCCCTACGGAATCGCCGGATCGCGCATCTTACGTTCGGTGAGGCCAACAGCGATGTTGAGTTCGCGAAAGCTGAAGAGCGCCGTGCCGCTGATGGCAACGATCACGGTCGCGCTGATCTGTGGAGCGCGCCAGCATCCTTCGTCCGCGCCGCCACGCACCGATTCGCAGGCGGCCAAATCTTCCGCTCCGGACGCGCGGTCGAAAACGGTGCATTACGTTTCGGTCCTGCCGCGCGGGACCAGGCTCATGTTGAAGAGCGGCAGCTACGAATTGGTCCGCGAGTATGAAATTCAGGGCGATCGCGTGCGCTACTACAGCCTGGACGGATCCCAGTGGGAGGTGATTCCCACGGCGATTGTGGATTGGGACGCAACCAAGAAAGAAGAAGCGGAAGAGGAAAAGAATCAGGATGCCCTGGCGTCGAAGATACAAAAGCAGGAAGACGAGCACAGCGCGGTGCAATCGCTAGATATCGATGCGAGCCTTGAAATCGCGCCGGGGATTTTTCTTCCGCCGGGCGTAGGTCTATTCGCATTCGACGGCAAATCCGCGGTGCAGGTGCCGCAGGCGGAAACGGATTCGCACATTTCCAAAACCCGACTTTTGGAACGCGTGCTCGTCCCGGTTCCGCTGGTTCCTTCACGTCACGTAATTTCGATTCCCGGCGAACACTCCAAATTCCGGCTAAACAACCAGCCCGAGTTTTACCTGCGAACAACGGATGCAAGGACGCCCGATGTCGAACTGATTCGCGCGAAAGTCCATGGCGGCGCGCGGCACATCATGAATTTGGACGAACTGATGGGCGCGCAGCACACAACCAGCGACACGATCCCGATGGAACAGTGGGTGGTCGCGAAGGGCGTTTACCGGTACACACTGGGCGAGAAATTGCCGCGAGGCGAATACGTGGTCGCGGAGATTTTGCCGAACGAAGGAATGAGCCTTTATGTTTGGGATTTCGGCGTCGAGTAGTTTTCCCACGCGGATTCCCTAACCGCCCACGAAAGTACCGCGCTCAAGGCGAACACGACCGCAGGGCAGGCGTTGAAAACTGCCGACCAGTGGAGCGGCCTGTGATTCAGGCCGACATCTGGATCGCGGCGATTAACGCTGTTGCGGTTGCAACTGGAGCAAGCCGGTGAGCAGCGTGGTGAGCGCTCCAACATCGAAGGGCTTTTGCAGCACGCTCGCGCCCTGTTCGCGAAGCCGATCAAAAGGCTCGGAGTCCACCAATTCACCGGTCATGAATACGAATTGCGGCATCCGAGAGCTGCGATGGCCGGCGGCGCACCGTTCGTAAAATTGGCCGCCGCTCATTCCGGGCAAGTTAAAGTCGCAAATCACGACATCGCAGTCGTTCGATTGAAGGTAATCGAGCGCTTTTTCGCAGCTCGAAACCGAGTGAACTTTCATCGCGTGCGCCAAGAGCCCTTCTTGCACGATCTCGCGGATGCTTTCTTCATCATCGATAATCAGGACAGTATGTCCCGCGAGAGCGCCGGCCGCGGATTTCGGCGCTTTGGCGGCCGGAATCGCGGGTTCCGTCTGCTTGGCCGCGGTTGCGGCGGCGGGCAAGCGAACCTGGAACGACGCTCCGCCGCCCGGCATCGAACCGACCTCAATGGTCCCTCCGTGGTCCTTCACCACAGCCAACGCGATCGTCAGCCCGAGGCCGCTGCCGCCTCCCGGCCTCTTGGTTGTGAAGAAGGGGTCAAAAAGTTTGGACTTGTTTTCAGCCGGGACGCCGGGGCCGTCGTCGGCGATGGTTACGCACGCTAGGTTGTTCATGCTCTGCAGCGAAATTTCGACGGCGCCGCGATCGCGGACCGACGAAATGGATTGCTGCGCGTTGGTGATCAAATTGGAAAAGACTTGCGAGAGCAGCCGGCGATCCGCTTCAACCGGCGGGATGGCGGCGGGCGGATCAAATTTTACGCTGATGTTCTTGGCGGCGAGCGAAGGTCCCTGCGCGGCAAGCACCTCGCGCAACAGGTCTTGCAGTTGAAGCGCCGTTCGGCCCTGCACGGCCGGACGCGAAAACGCTAGCAGATTCTGAATGATGGCCGCAGCCCGGCGCGCCTGCTGCAAGATCAAGTCGATCTGCCTTCGGGTGGTATCATCGGCGGCGCGCTCGCGCAGCAAATCGCTGACGCCGAGAATCGCGGTAAGCGGATTATTGAGTTCGTGGGCTGCGCCGGCCATCATCTGTCCCATGGCGGCGAATTTTTCCTTCTGCAGATTCTGCTGTTCGGCCGCATGCGCTTCGGTCAAATCGCGCACGGACGCGACGACGCCGGTGATGCGGCCTTCCTCGTCGAACATGGGACTGGCGCTGGTGCGCAAGGTTCGCCATTCTCCATCGGCACGGCGCACGCGGCTTTCGATCTGCGAATAATTACTGCGGCCGGCCACAATCTCCCGCACCATCTGAAGGAGGGGTTCGCGATCTTCTGGATGGGTGGCCGAACCAATGAGGCGGCCCATGTATTGCTTTGGCGCGACACCCAGCATTTCGCGGATGCGCTCGCTAACGAAGGTGAAGCGGCCCTGGCGATCCATCACGGCGATCAGATCGGGGAAGCATTCGATGAGTTGGCGCCCGAACTCCTGCTCGCGGTGGAGTTTTCGTTCGATTTCCCTGCGCTCGGTCACGTCCGTGATGATGCCCTGCAATCGCACCGGCTTGCCGGAGCCGTCGCGGATCGCGAAGCCGGAGGTAACGCAATAGAGTTTCTTGCCGTCCTTGCGCCGCAAGACGATTTCGGCGTTGTGCACGGCGCCCTTCTCGCCGAGGAGCTGAATGAGTTTCCGGCGTTCGTCCCGGTCTCCATAGAGATCCGCGAAATTCCGGTGCAGGAGCTCCTCTTTTCCGTCGAAGCCGAGCATACGAACGAGCGCTGGATTCACGTCGAGGATGCGGCCTTCCGGCGTGGAGAAAATGATGCCTTCGCGCAACGATTCAAACAACTCCGCGAAGCGAACTTCGGATTCGTGCTGGGCGGTGACATCGCGCGCCCAGCCGATGACGGATTTCGACCCCTGCTCATCCTCCGCCAGTTGCAGCCAGCAAGCAAAATAGCGGTTTTCTTTTTCCCGCTTGAGCCGGAGCGGAGCGTAGCCGGTCCAACTTCCCTTCTCGAGGAGAGAGGGCAGCGCTCGCCGGAGCTCGGCCTCCGTGGGCAAATCCAGAAAATCCGTCAACTTGCGGCCGATCATGTCCTGGAACGACGCGCCCAGGATTTTCGCAAGTTCCAGATTGGCTACTCGGATTTCACCGGTGAGAGCGAGCGTAAAAAGCGCCAGATCGAGATGATCAATCAAATCGCGGTAGCCGCGCTGCGAGCGCGTAATTAGCTGCGCAAGGCCATCGGAGGCCGGTATCGCCGAAGAGCGCGTATTCTCCGGTGGTTTGCGCTTTTTTGGGGGCATCGACAATCCGAGCGGTTAGACCAGATGATTCTACCGTCTGGTATCCCGCGGATGGCGAAAAAAGCTCCGGCGGATGCCAATCTATTCAACAGCCGATAGTCTGTAGCAGGGGAACGACAGGAAGCGCAGACCGCCGCGACGAGGAACGAACTGGCCGGGGAAAAAGAAGCGGGCTCCGAGATTCCAGAGCCCGCCTTTGCGTGAGATCAAACGTGGACCGAGATCCTTCGGTCGCGATGCTCGCTCGGGATGACCATGCTCACCGTCCGGGTGCAAGGGACCCGGACGCAACCACGGCACATGGTCAGCTTTCGGCGACTGCGTCCGCATCCTTGCGCAGGAAGTCGAGCGCGGCGGCTTCTTCCGGCGTAAGTTCGGGCTCAATCGGTTGCGGCTCCTCCTTGGGAATTTCCGTAAGGAGCTGGATATTGCGATACCGCTCAAGCCCGGTGCCGGCGGGAATCAGGCGGCCCATGATCACGTTTTCCTTCAAGCCGCGCAGATAATCGACCTTGCCGGAAATGGCCGCTTCAGTAAGAACGCGGGTGGTTTCCTGGAAGCTCGCGGCGGAAATGAACGAGTCGGTGGAAAGCGACGCCTTGGTGATGCCAAGGAGCAGCGGACGTCCGGTTGCCGGGCGCCCTCCCTCGCGGATTACGCGGTCGTTTTCCTCGCGGAAGCGGAATTTATCGACCTGTTCATCGAGCAGGAACGTGGTGTCGCCAACGTCTTCGACCTTCACCCAGCGCATCATCTGGCGGACGATCACTTCGATGTGCTTGTCGTTGATGTTGACGCCCTGCAGGCGATAGACCTCCTGGATCGAGTTCACGAGATACGCCTGCGTGTACTTTTCGCCGAGGACGGCGAGAATATCGTGCGGGTTGAGCGGCCCATCGATGAGCGGCTCGCCGGCGCGGACATGTTCGCCTTCCTGCACGTTGATATGGACGCCGCGCGGGATCGAGTATTCCTTGAGCGTGCGGCTATCCTCGCTTTCGACGTACACCTTGCGCTGGCCCTTGGCGATTTCGCCGTACTTGACCACGCCGTCGATTTCGCTGATGACCGCGGGATCGCGGGGCTTGCGCGTTTCGAACAGCTCGACGACGCGCGGCAGACCGCCGGTGATGTCCTTGGTCTTGGTGGTTTCGCGCGGGATCTTGGCCAGCACGTCGCCGGGCTGGACCTCGTCGCCATCGGAAACCATCAAGTGGGCGCGCGAGGGCATAAGGTACTTCTTGCGAACGCGGCCTTGCGAGTCGCGCACCAGGATGGTGGGCTGGTGCTTTTCGTCGCCCGGAGGCAGGGTCACAACGAGCTGCGCCAAGCCGGTGACTTCGTCCACCTGCTCCTCGATGGTGATGCCGGGCTGCAGGTCCTTGAACTGAATGTTGCCGCCCGACTCGGTGAGGATCGA
>JAGWRH010000350.1 GCA_028876695.1 Acidobacteriota bacterium
CGTCCGCCTTGGCGCGAATCGTTTCGCGATACGGCACCTTCGGCGGATGCAGCGTCAGTTCCACGTGATACCGCTTGCGCAGCCTCGAAACGATCACTTCCACGTGCTGCTGCCCCGCGCCCGAAAGCAAAAATTCCTTCGTTTGCGGATCGCGCGAAAAGCGCAGCGACGAGTCTTCTTCCAGGATTTTGTGAATAGCCACGCCGATGCGGTCTTCGTCCGCGCGCGTCTTCGGCTCGATGGCAAACGTGATCGAAGGCTCGGGAATCTTCGCGCCCGGGTAATAAATTGCCGCGTTCTTATCGCCCAGCGTGTCCCCGGTGAGCGTGTCTTTCAGCTTGGCCACTTCGCCGATATCTCCGGCGTGCAGCTCCGCCACCGCCGTGGCCGTCTTTCCCTGCATCACCTGGACGTGCTGCAGCCGCTCCGGCGTGTTGCGGTCGAAATTCTGCAGCGTAGCGTCATTTTTCAACAACCCGGACATCACTTTGAAGCATGAAATCCGCCCCGCGAACGGATCGGCAATCGTCTTGAACACCGCCAGCGACACCGGCTCCGAATCCGCGATCTTCCGCTCGACTTCCTCACCCGTGCGCTCCGGTGTTTTGAACCCGCGCACTGTACCGCGATCGCTCGGCGACGGAAAAATTTCCGCCATGAAGTTCAGGATCGCGTCGCAGCCGATGCAATGCAGCGCCGAGCTCAGCAGCACGGGAAAAACCTTCTGGTCGCGCACTTCCTCGTGCAATCCCTTCTTCAGGTCCTCCGCCGGCAGCGTGCCCTTGTCGAAAAACTCCTGCATCAGCTCGTCTTCGCCCTCCGCCACCAATTCCACCAGCTTTTCATGCGCGGCCTGCGCCGCCTCGGCCATGTCCGCGGGAATCTCCTCGATTTTGGCCTTGCCGTCGCCATCCGGCGTGTAGATCAGCGCCTTCATCGTCACCAGATCGATCACCCCGCGAAAATTCTTCTCGCTCCCGATGGGCAGTTGTATCGGCGCCACGCCGCGCCCGAACACCTGCTCGAGCGATTCCATGGCGCGCTCGAAGCTCGCCAGCTCGCGGTCCATCCAGTTCAGCACGAACGCGCGCGGCTGCCCGTACTCCACCGCGTAATCCCACACTTTTTCCGTCATCACCTGCACGCCCGCCGTCGCATCGATCACGATCAATGCCGCATCCGCGGCGATCAGCGAAGCCTTCGAATCGTTGATGAACGTGGAATATCCCGGCGTGTCCAGCAGGTTGATCTTGGCCTTTTCCGCCTGGTGCTCGCCCTGCCATTCCGCAAACGCCAGCCCCGTGCTGATGGAAATCTTTCGCGCGATTTCTTCCTCGTCCCAGTCGGTCGTGGTGGTGCCGTCGGTCACCTTCCCGAACCGCGGCGTCATCCCCGCCGTGTACAGCAACGACGACACGAGCTGGGTCTTCCCCGTGCCGCCGTGGCCTACAATGCCAACGTTGCGTATCCATTCTGTTGTGTACGATTTCATGTCTCACCTCGTTGTTGCGGAGAATCGCCCGCGTCCGCGCACACTCCGGCCCGGATAGGCATTTCGCGTAGGAACAATTCGGCGTGAAATTCCGACCTGTGCGCTGCGGTTTGCATCACGGCGCCGCCCTCCGGCTCCTGCGCCCGATGATCCTGCGGCCCTGCTCCGCGGATCGCGGAAGCAGGGCGGAAAACCGGGATGCTAGCACACGCCCGCGCGCCCCTTCAACAGTTCGCCAGCGAGGAGAGCAGCTCCGCGACGCACCGGACCGCCTGCCTCGGCGCCGGGATAATCAGGCGATACAAGAGGCAGTAGTCGCTTAAGCGAAGCCGGCCCCAGGCGTAATTCTCCGGAAAAACAAAAAGGCCGCAGACGCTTGTGGCGACCGCGGCCTTTGAAAAATTATCCTGGCGGCGACCTACGTTCCCGCGTCGTTTCCAACGCAGTATCATCGGCCCAGCGAGGCTTAACTTCCGTGTTCGGGATGGGAACGGGTGTGACCCTCGCGGTAAGACCACCAGGAAACTGAAAATCGAAACTCGGCGAAAGATCCGCGAGTTTCGATGAGCAACTGAAGGAAGTGGCGTAAACCGCTAAATTTTGCTTGAGAGTAGCGCGATGCGAAAGGAACTTTCCTGCACGCGCCCTGCGTCGTCCGCTCACGCGGACTCCTCAGGGTGATGCTACGCGTTGGGAAAGTTTTATGGTCAAGCCGAACGGCCGATTAGTACGGGTAAGCTACACGCATTACTGCGCTTCCACCTCCCGCCTATCAAAGTCGTAGTCTTCGACTGGCCTTCTTAGAGGGCCGCAGCCCCCTTGGGAAACCTTATCTTGAGGCGAGCTTCTCGCTTAGATGCTTTCAGCGATTATCTCTTCCAGACTTCGCTACCGAGCTATGCCACGGGCGTGACAACTCGATCACAAGAGGTCTGTTCATCCCGGTCCTCTCGTACTAGGGACAACTCCTCTCAAGTTTCCTGCGCCCACACCAGATAGGGACCGAACTGTCTCGCGACGTTCTGAACCCAGCTCACGTACCGCTTTAATAGGCGAACAGCCTAACCCTTGGGACCTTCTACAGCCCCAGGATGCGATGAG
>JAGWRH010000351.1 GCA_028876695.1 Acidobacteriota bacterium
ATAAACGACGGCTTCGTAGCGCCGGCGTCTCGCCGGCGATTCAGCCGCACAACATTTGCGAGTTTCATCGTCGCCGGATTGGTTTCGATTGCCGCGCTGATTGGCGTGGCCTCGCCGATTGCTACAGACGGTGCAGGCTCGGACTTGATCGCGCGCTCTCAGCCCCTCGGCAAACCGCTGCACGTCATCCTGGAACTCGGCGAACAGTACGAAAGTGGCGACGAGCTTTACGACGCAGAAGTCACCGTCGTGAAGGTATTGCGTGGCGAGCCTGCCGAAGCGGTGGTTAAATCGGCGGGCGCCGCGAAACCTCCGCCGCCAAAAGGCTATGAATATCTGGCGGCCCGCGTGCGATTCACATTTTCCGCGCGCGCGATGCCGTCACATTTCGACTATACGGTCGATGCGTCGCAGTTCTCATCGGTCGCGCCCGACGGCAGCGCGTATCCCTCGGCCCCCGCACGGGCTCAGCCCTCGGAGAGTTTGCACGCCACGTTGCGCTCGGGTGGTTCGGCTGAAGGCTGGGTGCTGCTGCTCGTGCCCAGAGCCGATCGCACGCCGCTGATGCTGTTCGTCCCGAATACCGGCACTACATCGCACACAGGAGACAGCTGGGTTTTCCGGCTCTACGATCCCGCGCTTGGCAGCAGCGAGAAATCCTCGTAAGCTATTTTTATCCTCACAAGCGGCGGCACAGGTGAGGCGCCGCGAAGTTGAGCCGGCATCGCAAACAGAATCATGAGCACGCAACGCGCTCCGAGCCAACTTAGCGAAAACACTCCCGTGCGGCCGGTGCGCCTGCGCACATCCGGCGCGACGATGGAGCGCCGAGCGGACGGCTCGTTTCTGATCCGGCCGGACGAGCCGCTCGAGCCGTATCCGCGTGTGCTCACCGAGCGGCTGATCCATTGGGCAGGCGTCGCGCCGGAACGCGCGCTCGCGGCGAAACGCGGCCGCGACGGAAGGTGGCGTTATCTCACGTACGGCGAGGCGCTGCGCAAAGTGCGCAGCCTGGGGCAGGCGCTGCTCGACCGGAAACTTTCCGCGCAGCGTCCCGTCGCAATTCTTTCGGATAACGATCTGGAACACCTTTTGCTGATGTTCGCTGGCCAGCACGTGGGCGTGCCGACCGCGTCAATCGCTCCGCCCTATTCGCTCATCTCGAAGGATTTCGCCAAGCTCCGTCATGTGATGAAGACGCTGGAGCCGGGCTTGATGTTCGTTTCGAACGGAGAAGACTATCGCCGGGCTCTCGACGCGGCAGTCAATCGCGAGATTGAAGTGGTGTATGCGGAAGGCGAGCTAACGGATCGCCGCGCGATTGCGTTCGACGAGCTTGCGTCCGCGATACCGACGGTGGCGGTCGACACAGCGCATGCGGCGATTCAGCCGGACGACATCGCAAAATTCCTTTTTTCTTCCGGTTCGACCGGCTTGCCCAAGGCGGTGATCAACACGCACCGGATGCTTTGCAGCAACCAACAGATGATCCTGCAGGGATTCCGTTTCCTGGAAGATGAACCGCCGGTGCTGCTCGATTGGATGCCATGGAACCACACGGCTGGCGGGAATCACAATACCGGTCTGCCGCTTTATAACGGCGGCACGCTGTACATCGACGACGGCCGGCCGACCGCCACGGGAATTGCCGCGACGGTCGAAAACCTGCGCGACGTGGCGCCGACGCTGTATTTCAACATGCCGCGCGGCTACGAAGAGCTGCTGGTTCATTTCCGGCGCGACAAACAGTTGCGCGAAAAATTCTTCAGCCGGGTCAAATTTATGTTTTACGCGGGCGCCGGACTCTCGCAGGCGCTGTGGGACGCGTATCGCGAGCTGATGCTCGAAACGTGCGGCGAGCGCGTGTTGATCGCCACCGGGCTGGGCGCCACGGAAACTTCTCCGATGGCGCTGCAATGCACGTGGGACACGGAGCATGCCGGCTCCATCGGCATTCCCATGCCCGGGGTGGAAACAAAGCTCGCGCCCGTGGGGTCCAAACTCGAAGTGCGCGTGAAGGGCCCCAATGTGACGCCGGGTTACTGGAAAGAGCCGGAGCTGACGGCGCGGGCTTTCGATGAAGAAGGATACTACCGCTTCGGCGATGCCGCGCGATTTATCGATCCGAACGACATCAATCAGGGGCTTTTCTTCGACGGGCGGCTGGCAGAGGATTTCAAGCTGGCATCGGGAACGTTCGTCAATATCGGTCCGCTGCGCGCGCGAATTTTGACCTGGTTTGCGCCCCATGTGACGGACGTGGCAATCGCCGGTCCGGACCGTCGCGATTTGGGGATTCTGATTTTTCCGAATCCGCAGGCATGCCGCGCGCTGGCGCCGGATTTGCCGGCGTCCGCGACGCCAAACGAAATATTGCGCCACCCGGCCGTGGTTGCACAATTCACGAGGCTGCTGGATTCGTTCGCGGAGCAAGCTACCGGCAATTCCAACCGCGTGGTTCGCGCCATGCTGATGGATGAGCCGCCGTCGCTCGACGCAGGCGAGATCACGGACAAAGGCTCGCTCAATCAGAAGGTGATTCTCGATCGCCGCGCCCGGCTGGTGGAAGAAATGTACTCGCCGGAAACGTCACCTCGCGTTTTGCGCGTGCAGTCCCATTGCGACGATTAATCGCCGGCGAATTGAGATCGTGTGCCGCGACGGGACGCGCCATTGCCTACGCGGGCCGCTTTCATGAAAATAGCAATGGCGACCAGCACGTCGGTGATGGCGTTGGTCCAAATGATGGCGGGAGCGTGCAGGATCAGGCCATAAACGAACCATAGCGCCACTCCAACAAAATAGACCGCCAGCATCGCGTACGACAAATCGCCGGCGCCCTGTTTGCGGATTTTCAGGAGCTGCGGGATGAACGCGCACGTGGTGAAAATGCCCGCCGCGATTCCAACAATGTTTACCAGTGCCATTTCATCCCCCGCTTGCCGAGTGGCCGAGCGCCGCGTGTAGCTGGAGCGCCTGCGCTTAACCTGAGTTTACTAGACGCCCTGCTTGCGGCGTGAATTTCGGGCAGGCAATGTGCTAGCCTCGATGTTTCCCGTAGCGAGCCAGGGCGCTCGCGGACTCCCGATGAGAATCAGCCCCGATCGCATTCTTACCACCCACACAGGCAGCCTGCCGCGCTCGGCGGAGCTTTCCGACCTTTTGCTGCGCAAGGATCACGACGAGGAAGTCGATGCCGCGGCACTCGACCGCGTGATCCGCGAATCGGTTGCCGATAACGTGGCGCGCCAGGCGGCGATCGGAATCGACATCGTCAGCGACGGCGAAGCCAGCAAAGTGAACTACGCGACATACATTCACGAGCGGCTTTCCGGCTTTGAAGGCGATCAGCCGCGCAAGCCCGCGCTCGATTTGGCCGGCCATCCGGAATTTCGCGAGCGCCTGGCGCGGGTTTCCGGCAGGCAAACGTTTCGCAGATCGTGTTGCACGGGGCCGGTGGCGGTGCAGGACCGCCGGCAAGTGAGGAAGGACCTGGCCAACCTGCGCGAGGCAACCTCCAAAACGCGCGTGATCGAGGCGTTTATGAACGCTGCTTCGCCGGGACTGATTACCGCGTTCCAACCCAATCAGTTTTACCCGTCGCACCGCGCGTACGTGGAAGCGGTGGCGAAGGCGATGAAGGAAGAATACGAAGCGATCGTCGCGGCGGGATTCATCCTGCAGGTCGATTGCCCGGATCTGGCCATGGCGCGGCACACGGGGTTCCAGGACTTGAGCGAAGCCGAATTTTTGAAGCGCGCCGACGTGCACGTGGATGCGTTAAACGAGGCGCTCTCGCAGATTCCGTCCGATATGGTGCGCATGCACGTTTGCTGGGGAAATTACGAAGGCCCGCACGATCACGATATCCCGCTCGAAAAGATTATTTCGATCCTGCTGCGGGCCAAGCCTCGCGCGATCCTGTTCGAGGCGGCGAATCCGCGCCATCAGCACGAGTGGGTGGTGTGGCGCGACGCGCGCATCCCCGAAGACAAGGTTCTAGTGCCCGGCTTGATCGAGCCGTGCAGCGCGACGGTGGAGCATCCGGAACTCGTGGCGCAGCGTATCACGCAGTTCACGGAGATCGTCGGCCGCGACCGGGTAATTGCCGGGACGGACTGCGGCTTCGGCACGTTCGCGGGGATGGGCAAGCTCGAGCCGGAAATGATCTACAAAAAATTGCGTTCGCTGGTGGAGGGCGCAGCGATCGCGTCTGGCCGGCTGTGGAAGCGCACGTTTGCCAGAGCGCGATACGCGAACTGATCCGAGCGAGCTGAGCGAGTAAACGAACAGCGATGGGGCAATCGCCAAAGGGACCATATCGGCTATCGGCGGCTTCCGGCGCGCAGGTCTTCAAATGGCTGATCATTGTTGTGCTGATCGCGATTGCGATAGCGCTCCTCGCACGACGCAGCGGCAAGGACCCTTCGAAGGAAACGGACGCGCAACTCGGACTTAACGCGCAGCAAGCCGCTGGCAGGGCAATCTTCAATGCGGATTGCTCCGCCTGCCATTACGCGTATTCGTCTTCGGGATCGAAAGGACCGGGATTGCGAGACTTGTTCCGCAAGAAGTACCTTCCAAGCGGCCTGCCGGCCAACGACCGGTTCGTGGAGCAGACGATCGTCAACGGCCGCGGCATGATGCCGGCGCAAAGCGCGGCGCTCACGGAGCAGCAGCTGGCGGATTTACTGGCCTACCTGCACACGCTATGACGCGCGGATTCACTTTCGAGTCTCGAACGCGAGGAGGAGCCTAATGGGGGCGTTCCAGGGCGTGGATTTCCTCGATGTGGATGCTTCGTTCAATGATGAAGAGCTGCTGGCGCGGCGTACGGCGCGGCAGTTCGTGGACGAGTGCGTGCTGCCCGCGATCGACCAGCATTACCGCGAGGGGACATTTCCGATGGAGCTCGTTCTCCAGATGGGCGAGCTGGGATTCTTCGGCTCCAACCTGCAGGGCTACGGTTGCGCGGAAATGTCCAACGTGGCCTACGGCCTGGTGATGCAGGAACTGGAGCGCGGCGATTCGGGATTGCGAAGCTTCGTTTCGGTGCAAAGCGCGCTGGTGATGTATCCGATCCACACGTACGGCACGGACGCGCAGAAGCAGCGCTGGCTGCCGCTGCTGCAAAGCGGGAAAGCGATCGGGTGCTTCGGGCTGACGGAGCCGCAGTTCGGTTCGAACCCCGGCGGCATGCTGACGCGGGCTGCGCGCCACAGCAACTGCTACGTGCTCAACGGCGAAAAGATGTGGATCACCAACGGCTCGATTGCCGACGTGGCCGTGGTGTGGGCTCGATGCGAAGACGGGCGTGTGCGCGGTTTCTTGGTCGAGCGGGGGACGAAGGGTTTTACGGCGCGCGATGTGCACGGAAAGCTCTCGATGCGCGCGTCCATTACCTCCGGGCTTTCATTCAACGAGTGTGAAATCCCGGCAGAAAATTTGCTGCCCGGCGTGGACGGGCTGCGCGGCCCGCTTTCCTGCCTTACGCAGGCGCGGTACGGCATCGGCTGGGGCGGCATTGGCGCAGCCATGGCTTGCTACGATACGGCCCTGCAGTACGCGAAATCGCGCAAACAATTCGACAACAAGCCAATTGCTGCGCACCAGTTGGTGCAGGATAAGCTGGCGTGGATGATCACGGAGATTTCCAAAGCGCAGCTCATGGCCTTGCATGTGGGGCGGTTAAAGGACGAGGGCCGAGCGGAGCCGGTCCACATTTCGATGCTGAAGATGAACAATGTATGGATGGCGCGAGAAGTGGCGCGGATGGCGCGAGAGCTGCTGGGGGCGAATGGGATCGTGGAGGATTTCGGCGTGATGCGCCACATGAACAATCTCGAATCGGTGTACACCTACGAAGGGACGCACGATATTCAGCGCCTGATCATCGGCGAGCACATTACGGGGATTGCGGCATTCGCATAGGTCCGGCTGACGCGCAGCGGCGAGGTCCCGCCGGAAAAGATGGGACAGCGGAAACTGGCCGGGAGATGATAAAATTTTCAGGCCGCTGCCGGGTGGTGTAATTGGCAACACGTCTGGCTCTGAACCAGAAGACTCTAGGTTCGATTCCTAGCCCGGCAGCCATTCTTTCGACCAAGCCGAAGAGTCAAAAGCAAGGATTTAGGCTGCGGCGCCGCGGCTCCGAATCCATTTACCGTCTCGTTCATCTAACTGTTTTCACACCGCCAATCAGCCGATCAGGGGGAAGCTATGTCGCTCCGTCCGGTAAAAAAGATTATTGAGCCGCAGCCGACGCTCGAAGGCGCTGGCGTGAAGCTGCAGCGCGCGTTCGGATTCGGTCAAACCAACGAATTCGATCCGTTCCTGCTGCTGGACGATTTTCGCAACGATAATCCGTCCGATTATCTGGCCGGATTCCCGTGGCATCCGCATCGCGGGATCGAGACGATTACGTACGTGCTGGCGGGTTCCGTGGAGCACGGCGACAGCTTGGGAAACAAGGGCAAAATGACAGCCGGCGACGTCCAGTGGATGACGGCGGGCAGCGGCATTTTGCATCAGGAAATGCCCAAAGGCGACGCGAAAGGAAGGATGCATGGATTTCAACTGTGGGCCAATCTTCCGTCGTCGCTGAAAATGACCGATCCTCGTTACCAGGACATTCCGTCGAGCGCGATTCCGGAGATGACCGATGACGATGGAACCCGCGTGCGTGTGATTTGCGGCGAATTCTGGGGTAAGCGCGGGCCCGTGGAAGGCGTCGCCGCCGATCCCAGCTATGTCGACGTGTTCGTGCCCGGCGGCACACGGAAGCGGCTGAAGATCGAGACCACGCGGAATGCGTTCGCGTATGTGTTCGCCGGCTCCGGCACGTTCCGCGACGCGTCCGATCCTCGGGCGGTGCTGACCGACAAGGTCGTCGATCCGAACGCGCCGCCGGTGTACGACGCGACGAACCACTCTCTGGTGCTTTTTGATCGCGGCGACGAAATCAGCGTGAGCGCGGGCGACGAGGGGATCCGGTTTCTGCTGGTATCGGGCAAACCGATCGAGGAGCCGGTGGCGTGGTACGGCCCGATTGTAATGAACACGCCTGCGCAGCTGCGCCAAGCCGTCGCCGAACTGGAGAAGGGAACGTTTATCCGGCGGCGCTGAGCGGAACTGGCCGGGAAGCGATCGGTCACACCGGTACGGCCGCGCCGCGGATTACTTTCGCGTCGTCGCTCGCGAGGAACAGGATCACGCGGGCGATCTCCCGCGGCTTCGGCCATTTCGAAAAATCCGCGTTGGGCATGGCGCGCCGATTCGCTTCCGTATCGATAATGCTCGGCAAGATTGAGTTGGCGCGAATATTTGTGTCCTTCAAGTCCGCAGCGAGCGAATCGATCATCGCGAGCGCGGCTGATTTCGAAGCTGCGTAGGCGGCTGCCGATGCGGCATGATCGAACGCCGCTTTGGCGGCTACGTTGACGATGGCCCCGCGGCCTTGCTTGAGCATCGCCGGAACGACGGACTTCATGACCGCATAACCGGAACGGAGATTCAGGGCCAGCATCTGTTCCATTATTTCCGGCTTGGTTTCCCACAGCTTCCATCCTGCCGCATACCCGCCGATGCAATTGACGGCGACGTCCAGGCGTCCGTGCGTGGCGATGATATCGGTGACGAGTTGCGTGACGGCGGCGTGGTCGGTTACGTCGATTGCCTGGCCCTCGAGCCTCGACGCAATCGCGCCCGCTTCGTCGCGCAGCGAGTCGAGTTCCCGCTGGTGCTGATACGTAACGAAGACGCGCGCGCCCTCACCGAGGAATTCCGCGCTCACTGCACGTCCCAAAGCGCCTGTTCCACCTGTGACGAGGACGACCTGGCCGGCGAACCTCTCGCTCATGCGAACACCTCAAATTAGCCAGTTCCGCAAAGTAGCACGCGCCGCCGCGCATAGAAAGAGTCGCATTTCGAGGGCGGGTCATCCAAATAGCTATACAATCAAATGACCTTGGGCTGGGCTGCTTCGCGAGAGGAAAATGAACGTGAGCATCGATCTGACCGCTGGAGTTGCAGCCGAGACGCTCGCTAATGGCGCGATGCTGGCAGGCCATGTGGGCGAGGACGAGGTTGTTCTCGTCCGCAGCGGTGATCGCTTCTTTGCGATCGGCGCACATTGCACCCATTATGGCGGACCGCTGGCCGAAGGACTGGTTGAGGAGGGCTGCGTCCGCTGCCCATGGCATCATGCGTCGTTCGATCTGGAAACTGGCGAAGCGGTGCGGGCTCCGGCACTGAATCCGATCACTTGCTGGCGCGTGGAAAAGCGCGGCGAGACGGTATTCGTGCGTGAGAAGATTTCTGCCGCGGCGCCATCTGCTCGCAAGCGTACGGCGTCGCATCCGAGCTCGGTAGTGATTATCGGTGGCGGCGCGGCCGGTTTGGCCGCGGCCGAAATGTTGCGGCGCGAGGCGTATCAGGGACAGATCACGATCATCAGTGCCGATGTGGATCCGCCCGTCGATCGTCCGAATCTTTCCAAAGACTACCTTTCCGGGCAGGCGCAAGACGAATGGATTCCGTTGTGGCCTGCGGAGTTCTACGCGGAGAAACGGGTTGAGCTGACACTAAGCGCGCGCGCTAAATCAATCGATAGCTCGGCGCGAACGGTGGAGCTCGAGGACGGATCGCGCCGGGAATATGGCGCGCTGCTGATCGCCACGGGCGCCGAGCCGGTGCACCTGCCGATTCCTGGGGCGGATACGGGGCGCGTGTTTTATTTGCGAACGTTTGCCGATAGCCGCGCGATCGTGGAACGCGCGCGATCCTCGCGGCGAGCAGTTGTGATCGGTGCGAGCTTCATCGGACTGGAGGTTGCCGCATCGCTACGGACGCGCGGCCTGGCCGTCGATGTTGTCGCGCCGGAACAGCGGCCGCTCGGGCGCGTGATGGGCGCAGAAATCGGGAAGCTCGTGCAGACGATCCACGAAGAGCACGGCGTGGTGTTTCATCTGGGCGAGACGGTGAAATCGATCGCTGGAGAAATCGTGACGCTCAGCGGCGGCAACACGTTGCAGGCGGACTTCGTTGTGGTGGGCGCGGGCGTTCGGCCGTCCATCGCGATCGCTGAACGATCGGGCCTGACGGTCGATCGCGGCATCGTGGTGAACGAATTCCTGGAAACGAACGCAGCGGGCGTGTACGCAGCGGGCGACGCGGTCCGCTGGCCCGATCCGCACACGGGCGAGAAAATCCGCGTCGAACACTGGGTGCTGGCCGAGCGCATGGGCCAAACAGCCGCGAAAAACATACTGGGCGCGCGCGAACGCTTCGATGCCGTCCCGTTCTTTTGGAGCCAGCACTACGACGTGAACATTCGCTACGTTGGGCACGCGGAACGCTGGGACGCGATCCGCGTGGATGGCTCGCTCGAAGCGCGCGATGCCTCAGTCAGCTTCGTACGGAGTGGGCGCACGCTGGCCGTGGCCAGTATTTCGCGCGATCGCGATAACCTGAAGGCCGAAGTCGAGCTCGAGCGGATCAGAACCCGCGGAAGCTGAGCGTCACCAAATCGCGTTGCAAATCTAGGGCCGGGGTTTGACAGGTATCAGCCGCTTCTCGCGGACGTAAAACTCGCGGCCGCGCCAGCGAATGCGCTG
>JAGWRH010000352.1 GCA_028876695.1 Acidobacteriota bacterium
CGCGAAGGCGGCAAGCACGTCGATTACAAAGTGCCGCTCGTGCCGGGCATGGTCGTGCTCGATGCGATCCATTCGGTGCAGGCGCACCAGGCGCCGGACCTTGCTGTACGCTGGAATTGCAAAGCCGGAAAGTGCGGCTCATGCTCAGCCGAAGTAAATGGCAGGCCGAAATTGATGTGCAAAACGCGCATGGATGACTTGCCGCTCGATCAGCCGGTCACCGTCAGCCCGCTTCGGACGTTCCCGTTGATCAAAGATCTGGCGACGGACGTTTCCTGGAATTATCAGGTCAATAAGAAAATACCGCCGTTTCAGCCGCGTCCGGGCGCGGAATGGAAGATGTACCAGCGGGACGTGGATCGCGTCCAGGAATTCCGTAAGTGCATCGAATGCTTTTTGTGCCAGGATGTGTGCCACGTGCTGCGCGACCACGATAAGAAGGACGTTTTCGGCGGTCCGCGCTTCTTTGTGCGTGTGGCGGGCCTGGAAATGCATCCGCTGGACGAAGCCGATCGCATCCCGTTGCTGAAGAAAACACTGGGTTTGGGATTCTGCAACATCACCAAGTGCTGCACCGAAGTGTGCCCCGAAAACATTCACATTACCGATAACGCGATCATCCCGCTGAAGGAACGCGTGGTGGATGAGTTTTATGATCCGCTGGCAAGGTTATGGCGTAAGATTCGCGGACACCACGCAAACGGGGCCTAGGCAGCGTGACGGGCAGAGCGATTGCGATGGACTACAAACTGAAGTCGATATCAAAAGCCGGCATTCCCGAAGCTGCGTCGAAGGCAGAACGATACCGTTTCCTCAACGACCCCGAGGAATCGGAGTCGATTTGCCGCGATATCCTGGCGCTTGATCCATCGAATCAGCATGCGTTGCGGCTGCTGGGGCTTTCGATCACGGACCAATTCATCGGCTTGGGCACGGATCGCTACCGCGAGGCCAAGGAAGCGTTCGAAAAACTGACCGACCACTACGAACGGCTTTACCACACCGGGTTGTTGTACGAGCGCCGCGCCAAGGCGCAGATTCAGGCGGGGCAGCCGCCACACACGCTACTGCCGTTGTTGGAGCAAGCGCTGGCATGCTATGCGGAGGCGGAGACAATTCGACCGCCCGAGAACGACGATGCAATTCTGCGCTGGAATCGCTGCGTGCGGTTGCTCGAGATTTTGAAGAGCCGCCTCGAAGAAGGCCTGGTCTCGTTCGACGTACACGACGCCCCGCCGATTTAGGCAACGCTCCGGCCGAATCCGCCGGGTCAGAATCGCAGCGTGCCGCTGGCCAACAGCGCGATCAAATCTCGATCGGCTTCCAGAAAATCGAGCTCGCCGAGCGCCTCGGTGGCGACCCACTCGATCCGCTCAAAAACGCAGTTCCGGATTTTTTCAGCTTCAACTTCGGCGGTAAAGAAAACCACTTCAAGCGGTTCCGCCATCTCGGCGTAGTGGTGGTGCGTGCGGTAAACTTCGTGACCAACTCGTGCGTTAACGGCTAATTCCTCGCGCAGTTCTCGTTCCAGCGCGGCTTCGAGAGATTCGCCCGGCCTGACTTTTCCTCCGGGAAACTCCCACTTAAATTCAAACGCGCTTCCGCGTTTGCGCTGACATGCCAGCAGCTTGGTGCGGGAACGAAGCAGAGCGGCTACCACAACCATGCGCGTGAATCCGTTGGGAGAAACAATTCGTGCCAACGCAAAAAAAACGCGCCGGAGAGCGGGATCACTCTCCGGCGCGCGAGAATGCAGGGCCCGGCCGAGCTACTGAGATGCCGCTTCGACCTTCGTGAGCGCCGGCATCGGCTGCTGCCAGACGATGCGCGCATCGGGCGCGGCATTGGGGTAGAACTGCGTCGATTTCTTCCCGGAGGGCAGCAGGATGATATCGACACGTCGGTTGTACGCAAGCCAGTCCGTATAGGGCTGGTGCGCCATGAATTTGGGCTGTTGCTGTGGATTGGTGGACACGAGTTGCTTCACGTCGTTACGCGGAAGCGGTCGCTGCTTTCCGTAAGCGGCGGTCTCGACCTTGTCGCCGGATATGCCCTGATCGACAAGGAACTGCTTGACGCGTTCGACGCGGCGCTCGCTGAGGTCCTGGTTGTAGTGAACCGACCCGCGGACGTCGGCGTAGGCTTCGATCGAAAGCTTGGCGTCCGGATCATACTCGAGATACTTCTTGAAGCCGGTTGCCAGCGTCTGCAGCGCCTCTTGCTGGCTCTTCACCAGCCCGACCTGCGGGTGAGTCTGGTCGGGATAGGCCGTGGGATAGAAGATGCTCTGCAGCGTGACCTGCGGGATTGGCTCGATTTCGCCGACGATGTGCACCGGCGCGTTTTCCATCGCCGAGCCGCCGCAAACGTTGGTGGCGTTCAGGGCGTAATTCTTGGTCTCGTCGATCGTACGTGCCGGCTGGCCCTGCTGAACTTCGGATGTGTCGGCCGGCGCGGGCTGCACAGTTTCGCTGCCGCTGGCTTCAACGGTCTTGCCGTCCACCATGATCGAATCGGCGTTGGCAGTCTGCCAAGTCAGCGTGGTGGAATCCTGCTGAACTACCTTATCGCCAATCTTGTGGTAGTGGACTTCCATGGGATTGGCGTTGATGCTCGCGTCCACCTTCGTATTGACGTTCACCGTGGCGTTGTTCGTGAAAGTGCCGCCGGGGCCTTTCGCGGTGAAATCGTACGTGGTGGTGGCGTGCGGCGACACGGATTGGCTGCCGCTCGGTTGCACGTTGCCGACGTTGCTGATGTTCGTGTCAACGGCGTCGGTGCTCTGCCAATTCAATGTGGAGGACTGGCCGCAGTTGATGTTCGCGTTCGAAGCGCTGAACGAGCCCGATACCGGTGCGACGGCGACCTGAGCGCTCGCTACACCTGCTTTAAAGCGATTAAGATCCTTCAGCTTTTCGCCTCGGGACCAGTTCACGGTTTTCTGCTTGCCGTTGCTTAGGTCAACGACCACCTTCTTCCCGGCAACCACGTTCACATCTCCGGACCAGATGGTCTTTCCTTGGCGGGTGACGGTGATGTGGTGGGTTCCGGCGGGAAGCAGGAGGTTCTGATGCCAAATCCAATCCCAGTCGAATTCGTCCACGTGCCCGACGAAATATTTCGGTGTATCTCCATTGGACAGCACCGCGGCGCGTGCATTATCGCCCTTGAACTGCACGTCTCCGAACGGGCCGGTTACCTTCCCGCCCTCCGGCTGCAGCGTGACCTGGAGAGGAGTGGATTTGCCGGCATCTATATTGACGTCTTGCGTTGACGGTTGATAGCCGTAATTAACCACCTCAACCGTATGTTTTCCGGGGCTAAGCGTGAAGGAATGGCTGCCTTCGCGCATCGCATTGCCGTCAATAAAGACGTAAGCCTGCTTTGGAGATACCTTGAGCTTCAGCTTCCCATCCTCATTCTTCGCGTAGACTGCGCTTGTCGCAAGAGCAAGGGCCAACGCGAGGGAGAGGATGTATCCCATTCGTCGCATCTGCATTCTCCTGATTAACGTTCTGTAGGCCAGTTAGGGTGATTGCCCTCTCGCGCCCTGACGAGAGAGCATCGGGCTCGGGAGACTAAAAACTAACGCCTAACTCTACTCCTGTCAATCAGATTCAGAAATTCGGCAGAAGGTTGCGAAAAAATTGCACGGGCCGGAGCAAAGGTTTGAGCGCCGGTTCCGGTGGTCTATACTGCCTTTCGTGTTTAACGACCGTTTGCTCGACCATTTTCGGAATCCTCATAATGCCGGTGAAGTACCGAACGCGACCGCAACCGTGGAGGTCGTCAACCCGGTTTGCGGCGATGTCTTGCGATTGAGCGCGCGGATGGACGGGGGGCGGATCGCCGAAGCGAAATTCATGACGCAAGGCTGCACCGCGGCGATCGCGTCCAGTTCGGTGTTGACCGACTTGCTGACCGGAAAATCGCCCTCGCAAGCCCGTTCTATTTCGGCCGAAGAGATTTCGCGAGAGTTGGGAGGCCTGCCGCCCGCGACCTTTCATGCCGCGCAGCTCTGCGTCGATGCAATTGCGGCGCTGGTCCGGAAACTGAGCTGAGTGGCCAGCTCGTGCAGGGCGCTATACGATCATCGATCCAGTGGCGCGCTTGAGAGCAGCTGGGTCGTTCAGGTTCAGGACTACCCCCTCTTCGTCGGTCGCAATTTCCAGCACGGCCGCCGCATGCGCCCAGACCACCTGGCGCGCGCCGATTTTCGCAGACGCGGCCAGCAGTTCGGGATACAGCGAAGCTCGAAAAATCAGCGGATGCCCGCGTCTGCCGCCGAAAGTGGGGAGCACGATCAGCTTGCCACTGGAATCGAAAGCTTCGATCAGCTGCGCGATCAATTTCGCCGAAACAAGTGGATGGTCCACCGGGCATAGCACCAGGCCGGAGGTCTGACCCTGAGGCAGGCTGCGGATCGCCGCCTGAATGGAAGAAAGCTGGCCCTGTCGCCATTCCGAATTGACAACCATTTCGGCGTTGACCGGCTGCAGGCTTGATGCGATTTCCTCGGCATGCGCGCCGGCCACCACCCGCCTAATACCGATGCGCGGGTGCCCAATAACTTCCAGCAGATGCTCGGCGAAAGTTTTCCCGGATAATCGAAGCAAAGCCTTCGGGGTGCCCATGCGGAGAGATTCGCCGCCGGCCAAAATCGCGGCGGCAAGCGGTAATTGCGCCGCGCTGCTGGGCAGGTCCATGGGAGAAATTACGCGCCGGGCAGGCTTGCGGCGCGCGCGAGCTTTACCGCTTTGTGCGGCAAATTCTTGGCGTTTCGCCGCACGGCGATGAGTTCCGCGGTGATACTCACAGCAATTTCTTCGGGGGAGAGGGCGCCGATGTCCAGTCCCACCGGGGCATGAACTCGTTCGAATTCTTCGGGCCGATAGCCCTCTTTTTCGAGCGCCTTGTAGACGGAAATCACTTTGCGTTTGCTGCCGATCATCCCGATATAGCGGGCGTCGGTGCGCACCGCCCAGGCCAATACCCTCATATCGTCCTTGTGCCCGCGCGTGACGATCAATACGTACGTGGATGCGTTCGGTTTCACCTTTTCGAACGCTTCCTGGTACGCGGTGTGAATATCCGTGGCCATCGGAAACCGTTCCGAATTCGCGAAGGCTGCCCGGTCGTCGATCACGCCGATTCCGAAACCCGCGGCGCTCGCGACGCGCGCCACTGCCAGCGAAATGTGCCCGCCGCCGAAGACGTACAACTTCGGCTGCGGAAGGAGCGGCTCGACGAATATTTCCAGCGTACCGCCGCAAATCAAACCGACGTCGTAGTCTGCATCGTGATTCAGATTGAAAACCATCTTGCGCGGCTGCTCCTGCTGCATTACCTCTTTCGCCGCGGCCCACACTTCGGCTTCCACGCAGCCGCCGCCGATCGTCCCGGCAACGGAGCCATCTTCGCGCACCAGCATTCGCGAGCTTTCGTAGCTCGGAATCGAGCCGTTGGTATGCACGATCGTGGCGAGCGCGCCGCGGTCGCCGGCCTTACGCATACGCACGATTTCTTCGAAGAGGTCCATGACTAGAAAAATGGAACACGAAAAGCGTACGTCCGCTTTCGGACGGTGTCAATTGCGCCCTATTTTATTGTGGCACAGCTTGCGGGAAGGGGCCGCGCCGCCACGTGAGCTCGACCTCACCTAGACACCTGCCGTTGTCGATGTTAGTTTGCTGCGTGCTCAGACGTCCGAAGGCGAGGGCCTGATGAAAGCTGTCGTTCTGAACGAGTACGGCGGTCCCGAAGTGCTGCGTTATAGCGAAGCTCCGGAGCCGCAAATCGGCGCGAACGACGTCCTGGTTCGCGTACGCGCATGCGCGCTCAATCATCTGGACCTCTGGTTGCGCAACGGACTGCCCACGCAGCCGCTGAAGTTTCCACATATTCTGGGCAGCGATATCGCTGGGGAGATTGCAAAGATTGGCCCTGGCGTAACGAACGTTCGTCCGGGCGATCGAGTCCTGCTCGCGCCCGGGGTATCATGCGGACAATGCGAGCAATGCATTGCCGGCAAAGATAACTTCTGCACCCAGTACACGCTGTTCGGTTCGGGAGCTCCGGGAGGCTATGCCGAGTTCGTTCGATCGCCTGCCGTTAACGCGATTCCGATTCCGGGCGCGCTTTCGTTCGAGCAGGCGGCCGCTGTTCCGCTGGTTTTCCTCACTGCCTGGCACATGCTACTTGCCCGCGCCGGACTGCGTCCGGCCGAGGAGGTGCTGGTGATTGGCGCCGGCAGCGGAGTCGGCTCTGCCGCGATTCAGATCGCTAAAGCGGCCGGGGCGCGTGTGATCGCCGCCTCCACATCAGAAGCGAAGCTTGCGAGGGCCAGGGAGCTTGGGGCGGATGAAGTTGTCACCAGCCGCGGCGATTTCGCGCGAGACGTGAAGCGGCTCACGAGCGGGCGCGGCGTCGACGTCGTGTTCGAGCATGTGGGACAGGCGACTTGGGAGCAGAGCATCTACAGCCTTGCCCGCGGAGGCCGGCTGGTCACATGCGGCGCAACCACTGGCCGGGAGGGGAACTTGAATATTGGCTACCTCTTCGGGCGGCAGCTTTCCATCTTGGGCTCGTTTATGGGCGCGAAATCGGAGCTCATTGATCTGCTGGAGTTGTTCAAACGGGGCGTGCTCAAACCCGTGATTGATTGCGTGGTCCCGCTCGAAAAAGCCGTCGAGGCGCACCGGCGGCTCGAGAAGCAGGAGCAGTTCGGGAAAGTTGTGCTTTCGGTGGCCTGATCCCGCAAGAACCACCTCGATTGATAGTCGCGGCGCGCGCGGTTCTTGTGGCATGAAGCCGCGCCGCAAGGCAAAATAAACCCCCATGCGGCGTGGAACAACAAGCGTTTCCCAGGAGGATTATCTTAAAGCCATCTGGGAAATCGTTCAGGAAGGGCAGACGCCAATCAGCGCGCGGCTGGCTGAAGACCTGGGAGTAACTCCGCCCGCGGTTACCGCGGCACTGAAACGCATGGGCCGCGATGGCTATCTGCGCGTGCTTCGCGGTGGGCGAATTGCGCTTTCGCCCAAGGGCAAAGGCGCGGCTCATCACCTGGTCCTGCGGCATCGGCTTGCTGAAAAGTTGCTGACGGATGTAATCGGCCTCGAATGGTCGCGCGCCCACGAGGAGGCCGAGCGTCTGGAACACGGCATGTCGCCGGAGATCGTGCGCTTGTTGCTCGACCGCTTTGGCCGCGACAGCCGCTGCCCCCATGGCGTGCCGCTCTTCGGCGGCATGTCGCGCCTTCGGCGCCAGTTTGGCGCCACGCGCCTCTCCGACGCAAAGCCCGGCCGCTCCTACGAAATCTTGCGTGTTTACGAAAAGGACCCGCTCTTCCTGGAATTTCTCGAACAGCGGCATCTGCGGCCATCGACGCGGCTTCGCATTGCCGGGCAGCAATATGACCAGACGATGGTGGTTGTAGTGGCGGGGCACGGATCGGGACGAATTCATCTGGGAAAACCCGCCACGGAACGCATCTGGGTACGCCCGCTCCCGTGAATCAACCTGGCCAGCGGCAGAGGCAGCGGGACGAGTGACGCATGCTCAACGCGCTGCGCTATTACTGGATCATCTCCAAAGGCTATCGCCTCAGACCGTGGAAATCGCCCTACATTCGGTGGCGGCTTGAGACATTTTTCGGAGCCGATGCCGCGCATCTGAGCGCCAGCCAGTTCTTCCGCCTGCTTTGGCGCGAACGCCAGCGGATGGCGCGGTTTCTCGCCTGGGTGCGGGAGCGGCGGCGCGACGCCTGATCCGGCCAGGAAGCGCACGATATTCGTTGGGGCCGTCGGCGCGAAACACCCTGCTTTCCGCGACTTGTGCGTGTTAGATTTATCCCATATAACAGTTGAGTTGGGCGTTTTTAGCCGGTTAACGATTGGGTCGGCGGGACGCGCGGACAAACTGAGCCGGTGTTTTTCGCCGTTGCCATCCGAACATGAGCCATCCAGCGAACTTCTTTAACCTCTACCGCCACAATTTCGTGCGCGTGGCTCTAGGCATTCCCGAGGTGCGCGTTGCCGATCCGGCGTTCAACTCAGAACGGGTGATCGCCCTGATGCGCCA
>JAGWRH010000353.1 GCA_028876695.1 Acidobacteriota bacterium
GAACAGTTCATCCTGGAGGAGGATTTCGTTCTTCCATTCTTCCACGTTGATCGCCAGGGCCCGCTCAAGGTCCTCCGGGCGGTAGCCGGCAATGCCTTGGATGTTGATGTCTTTCGACCAGGGCATCCAGCCGAGCGGGGTTTCCTCCGCGCCCACGCGGCCCTGGCAGCGATCGACGATCCATTTCAGCACCCGCATATTGTCGCTGTATCCCGGCCAGAGGAATTTTTCGTCCGGGCCTTTTCTAAACCAGTTGACGTGGAAAATTTTTGGCGGATTTTTCAGCTTCGAACCCATTTCGAGCCAGTGCTCGAAATAGTCGGCCATGTTATAGCCGCAGAAGGGAAGCATGGCCATGGGATCGCGTCGCGTTACTCCGACTGCTCCTGTAGCCGCGGCTGTCGTCTCGGAAGCCATTGTAGCGCCCACGAACACGCCATGTTGCCAATCGAATGATTCATACACGAGCGGCGCGACGCGCGCGCGGCGTCCGCCGAAAATGAACGCGGAAATTGGCACGCCCGCGGGATCTTCCCATTTCGGAGAAATTGAGGCCGATTGCGAGGCGCGAACCGTATAGCGTGAGTTCGGATGCGCGGCGGGAGCTTTTCCGGCGTACGAGTTCCCGCGCCAATCGATTAGATTGTTGGGAGCTTCGGTATCCATCCCCTCCCACCACGGTTCTCGCAACTCGGTCATCGCAACGTTCGTGAATATCGTGTCGTGGTGCAACGCGGCCATGACGTTGGGATTCGTTTTGGCGTTTGTGCCCGGAGCGACGCCGAAAAATCCAGCTTCGGGATTGATCGCGCGGAGCGTGCCGTCTGCGGCGATGTGCAGCCAGGCAATATCGTCGCCGATGGTCCAGACGCGATAGCCCTCGGACTCGAGCGCCGAGACCATCATGGCCAGATTCGTCTTGCCGCAAGCGCTGGGAAACGCGGCGGCCATGTACGTCACTTTGCCGCTGGGATCTTCCAGCCCCAGGATCAGCATGTGCTCGGCCATCCAGCCTTGGTCGCGCGCCATCCAGCTGGCGATCCGTAGCGCAAAACATTTTTTTCCGAGCAACGCGTTGCCGCCATACCCCGATCCGACGCTCCAGATCAATTTTTCTTCCGGGAAATGGACGATGAAGCGGCGTTCGGGATTCAAATCCGCGACGGAATGTAGCCCGGGGACGAAATCCGAAGAATTGCCCAGGCGATCCAGTGCGACCTTGCCCATGCGCGACATGATTCGCATGTTGGAGACGACGTAGGGACTGTCGGTAATTTCCACGCCGATCTTGCTGTACGGAGAACTTACCGGGCCCATGATGTAGGGCACCACGTACATCGTGCGGCCGGACATGCAACCATCAAACAGCGGTCGAACTTTTTCTTTTGCATCGGCGGGCGCCATCCAATTGTTGGTGGGGCCGGCATCTTCTTTTCTACGAGTGCAGATGAAGGTAAGGCCTTCGGTTCGGGCTACGTCATTAGGATTGCTGCGGTGGAGATAGCAATTCGGGAAGGTTTGTTGATTCAGTTCGACGAAAGTTCCAGCCCGGAGCATTTCATCGATCAGCCGTTCATTCTCGGCTTGCGAGCCGTCGCACCATTCGATTTTTGCTGGTTTCGTGAGTCGTGCCGATTCTTCTACCCAACTTTCGAGCGGCGTGGACACCGGGCCTCCAGGTTGATCAGCGCGCTCGCGGCACTTAACTCCCTGCGCACTCGCCGTTTGCGCCAAATACGAGCCATGCTAGTTTAAAATTTTAGGCCACCGTACACGTAAATGCAAGAATGGATGGCAGATTCGGCGCTCGCCCGTCGAAAGGTGATACGCTTCACGACATGAAGATACGGATCGTTGCCTCGCTGTTGATCGCCGCTCCGCTCGCCGTGTTGTCACTCGCTGTCGCAGACGTCGGCGGGATGCCCTCCGCGATGCGCTACGTCGTATCGCCCGGATTCATTTTCGGTTTGCAAGCGCCGCCGAGCGGCAGTTGGATTGGCGACATCTCCGACGCGTTGCGGATCGCCATCGCCGGCAATGAACTTTATTACGCGATTCTGATCTTCCTTGTGCTCACCTGGCTAGGGCGAAAAAAGCGACACGCGGAATCTGTCGGTACGGCAGAAGGCGTCGTCGCGCAGCGCCGTTAGCCGATTCAGCCCCGGTGCTATACTGCGCGCATGTTCGCGCGCAAATTGCGGGTGGAAATGACCGTGGGAGGGGAGCGGCGGCCCGTTCCTCTCGCCTGGCTCGACAGTTTTTGCATGCGCAATTTTACTGGCGCGGCGGAATTCGACGATACGCTGCCAACCGGCGAAGGACGCATCGAAGCGGGGCTGCGCGTCGATCCTGCGCGACTTGCCCAATCAATGGGCGAATGGTTCACGAAACGCGGGAAGGGAAGCGGTCAGTCCGTAACGCTAGAAATTTTCGACGAAACGCCATCGCCGGCAAGCGCCACGAATTCGCCCGGCGTTGACGGATCGGCGCCGTAATGGTTCGCGCCAGCTTTTAAGTTCGCCCACATTGGGCGCGCCCGCGAGCAGCAGACGGATGAAATCACTTTTGAATGGCGGCGCGGGCAGTCTCGTTCGCAGCCTCAGGTTGATTTTTCCGCACCGCTGCCTGGATTTGGGGCAAGACTGCTTCCGTTGCGGCTTTGCCGGAGGCGACCAGTTGCGGCGTCTTCGAAAATTCATGCCACAGAACGTCAGCTACGTTCGGTTCGATCAAAATATCCGTCTGCAGACGCCACGGCTGGACGAGGTGTTGTTGCATTATGGAAAACGAGCGACTGATGACCTCGATCGTGTTCCGGGGCCGTTCTTCGAGCAGACCGGGATCGAGATAGACGGATACCACCAGCTCAGCTCCGAGCTCGCGCACCGCTTCCGCGGGAGCGGCCTGCGTCAAGAATCCGTCCGCGAGGAAGTGGCCGCGATACTCCACCGGCATGAACAGGCCCGGATACGCGCATGACGCTCGCAGCGCCGGGCCGATTTCACCGTCTGTAAAATGCACGCTTTTCCCCGTGATCAGATCGGTCGCCACGATGCTCAGCGGGATCTTCGTTTCGTGAAAATATTGCGCGCTGGTAAAGCGGTGCAGAAATGATTCGAGCCGCAGGTTCGACGCCATGCCGTAGCGCGAAAGTGTCCATCGGCCGAAATCGTGAAACGTGGTCAGCACGCCCTGGTTTTCCATGTAGTCCAAGGACGCGCCGCTGGCGTATGCGGCGGCGATCAAAGCGCCCACGCTCGTTCCGGCGATGAAGTCGATGGGGATTTCGTTTTCTTCGAAAACTCGCAGAACGCCCAAGTGCGCAATGCCGCGCGCGAATCCGCCGCCAAGCGCTAGTCCTACCTTCGGCCGCATGCCGTTTTCCGGGTAAGCGAACGCTCGCAACCCCCGGACGGCGCGCGAAAGCCAATTCGATACGGCTGCCATCACGCCTATCTCCGCCTAAAAATACTGTAGCAGACTTCCGGCAGCGAGGGTCTTTCCGGTTGACCCATGCTGCCTGTTTTGTAACCATGTGCAGCCGAGGACTACCCGATGAGACGCCCGATCGAACGCGCTGCCGTGCTTGGCGCCGGAACGATGGGTGCGAGAATTGCCGCACACCTGGCCAACGCCGGCATTCCCTGTTATTTGCTCGATATCGTCCCGCCGGAACTTACGCCCGATGACAAGCGCAAGGGTCTGACGCTTCAAAATTCCGCCGTGCGGAATCGGATCGTGCTGAGCGGCCTGGAAGCCGCGAAGAAATCGCGCCCTGCGGCGTTTTTTACGCCCGAAACGGCGCGGCTCATTACGCCCGGAAATTTCGACGACAATCTTTCGTGGTGCGCGGAGGCGGACTGGATTATCGAAGCGGTCGCCGAAAACCTTGAAATCAAGCGCAATCTCTTCGAGCGGGTCGAGGCCGTGCGAAAGCCCGGAACGCTCGTCACCTCCAACACATCGGGCCTGCCGATCCGGAAGATCGCCGAAGGGCGGTCGGAAGATTTTCAGAAGCATTGGGCGGGAACCCACTTCTTCAATCCGCCGCGCTACATGAAACTTGCCGAGCTGATCCCCGGACCGAAAACGCTGCCTGAGGTCATCGACGCACTCTCCGAAATTTGCGACGCGCGGCTCGGCAAAGGCGTGGTGCTGGCCAAGGACACGCCCAACTTCATCGCCAATCGCATCGGCACGTTTTCCATGCTGAATGCAATCCGCCAGATGCAGGCTCTCGATATGACCGTCGAGGAAGTGGATGCCTGCACCGGGCCGGCGGTCGGCTGGCCGAGCTCGGCCACGTTTCGCACCGCCGATATCGTCGGCCTGGATGTGCTGGTGCACGTGATTCGCAATCTGTACGAAAACATTCCGGATGACGAGTCGCGCGAAATGTTCCGCGTACCGCCGCTGATTGACGAAATGATGCAGCGCAAATGGCTCGGCGAGAAAACCGGCAGCGGGTTCTACAAGCGCGTAAAAGGAGCCGGCGGTGAATCGGAGATCCTCACTCTCGATTGGCACACGATGGAATACCGGCCGCAGAAGAAAGCCAAATTTGCCTCCATCGACGCGGCGAGGCCGATCGAAGATACTCGCGAGCGGGTGAAGGCGCTTTTCGAGCCTGCGCTGGAAGGAAAAGGAGACAAAGCGAACCAATTTCTCTGGGCCGGGATGGGCGATACGTTTCTCTACACGGCTCGGCGAATTCCCGAAATCGCCAACAGCATCGTGGATGTGGACGAAGCCATGTGCTGGGGCTTCGGGTGGGAACTCGGGCCATTCGAAATGTGGGATGCGATCGGCGTCGAGCGCGTCATACACGCGCTCGAACGTGAAGGCAAACAGATGCCGCCGCTGGTGACAAACGTGATGGTTTCCCCACAAAGGGCGTTCTACGAATCCGAAAAAGGCCACACGCGCTATTTCGATTTCGGCGCGGCGGCGATGATGC
>JAGWRH010000354.1 GCA_028876695.1 Acidobacteriota bacterium
CCGATCTGAAAGGCGATCTCGATTCCATCGGCGCTCTTGCCGGAGGGTTCCTGTGGCAATCCGGCGGCCCCACGTGGCTCGCCCCATCGCGCTCTGCCCAAATCGCGGTTGAGAACCAGAATGGCAACGGCAAATTGGGTGCCACCGGCCAGCTCGCGCGCGGCGTCGCGGAAAAGCTCAAGCTCCGCCAGGATGTTTACCTCGCGGAAGTCGATCTCGATAAGCTGCTCGGCGCGATCGAAACCGCTCGGACGAACCGGAAATTTGAGCCGATCCCGCGCTTCCCGGCTGTGGAACGCGATTTTTCGCTGGTGCTCGCGGATGGCGTCCAGTTCTCGCAGGTCGCTGGCGCGATCCGCGCGCTCGGCATCTCCGAACTGCGGCGAATCGAAGCCGCCGACCTGTTCCGCGGCGGACAAATCCCGGCGGGAAAATATTCGCTGATGATCCGCGTCGCGTTTCAAAGCCCGGAAGCCACGCTGACCGACGCGCAGGTCGCCGGCTTTTCAGCGCGCATCGTCTCGACGCTCGAGCAAAAGCTCGGCGCATCGCTGCGAACCGCCTGACGTCGCGGAACCTGCCCGCGATTCGGCGCGCCACAATCTCCATTGCGCAGCAGGCCGCTATTGGCTGACAATGGCCGCACTCCAGCCAACCCTTCACCGGGAGCCGAACGTGAAAGTCGACATTTACGATCAGAGCTACGACATCAACTCGGGCGATAGCGAAGAGTACGCAAAACAATTGGCTGCCTATGTCGATGCCAAGATGCGCGAGGTTGCCGAAGCCACTCGCATGGTCGATTCGCTCAAAGTCGCTGTCCTGGCAGCGCTGAATATTTCCGACGAGCTGCTCACCCTTCGCCGCCGCCAGCACGAACTCGAAGGCCCGCTGCGCCAGCGCGTGGAGAAATGCGTGGCTATGGTCGAGCGCGCACTCGAGCAATCGAATTAGGCTGTGGCGGCTTTACGAATATTCAAATGCTTCGTCAGTGCGGCGGACCCCTCGCGCTGAGTGCTAATTTCTCCGTCACCCGCCGGAAACAACCAGTTGGTACCGCTTCGACATCTGCTATATGATCGGACTACTCGGTAGAGCCGATCCATAACGCATGCTAAAGCGCCGTCCAGTCCGGCTTTTTCTCGCGACCATCGCGCTGCTGCTGATGCCGCTGCTGGTGGTTGCCACCACCACGGGATCGGTCTGGCACCATCACGCGGATTCCAACGAAGCAAGCTGCCCGATCTGCCATCTGAGCCATCAGCCCATTGCACCGACTTTGGCGGTGGACCATGCGCCTGATTTGGCTCCGCTGGGCAAGCAATTGGACGTTCCGGAGCCAGCCGAGGCGCCGACCCCGTCCATCCTCCGCATCCCGGCTCGCGCTCCCCCCGCCGCCTGAAGTTCCTGCCAATTCCGTGCCGCTTTAGCCGTTGAAGAGCGGCATATCGATTGACGTGTTGTTTCCTGTGGAGAGCTGATCGCCTATGCGTGTACAACGTGTGCTTTTCGCAGTGCTTCCGCTGGCCGTGTGCGTAGCTGGTGCGTCGTTTGCGCCGCGCGCCGCCGCACAGAACGCGTCGAACATCCAGGGCCCGGTGCGGCTTACGCTCGATCAGGCGATTCAACTGGCGCTGCAGCACAATCATGCGTTGCTCGCCGCGCGAACCACGATCCAGCAGAGCAAAGCCGAAGAAATCACAGCGAATCTGCGGCCGAACCCGGTGCTGCTCGGCGATGCGCTGTTCGTTCCGTTTTTCCAGCCGAGCGACATGAATTCGGATTTTCTCAACACCTCGTCGGAATTCGATCTGGGAGTCAGCTACCTCTTCGAAAGGGGGAAAAAGCGCCAGCACCGGCTTCGCGCCGCGCAAGATCAGACGGCCGTAACGGAAGCGCAAGTGGCCGATAACGAGCGCACCGTTACATTCCAGGTCGCCAGCCAATTTATCGCCGTGCAGCTCGCCGAATCGGCGCTCAATCTGGCCGAACAAGACCTGAAGGACTTCCAGAACACGGTCAACATCAGCCAGGAACGCTACCGCGCGGGAGACATCAGCGAAGACGACCTGCTGAAAATGAAGCTACAGCTGTTGCAGTTTCAGACGGACGCTTCGCAAGCGCAGCTCGCAAAAGTGCAGGCGCTCAACGATCTGCGCCAACTGCTGGGATACGATTCTGTTCCCGCCGATTACGACGTGGCCGGCGCGCTGGAATACCAGCCGATCAAAGGCAACCTGGAAGATTTCCAGGCCAAGGCGCTCGCCACGCGTCCCGATCTCCGCGCGGCGCAACGGAGCGTTACGGCTGCGCAGAGCCAATACGAACTGGCCAAGGCTCAAGGCAAAAAAGACGTCACCGCTCAAATGAACTATACGCACGTGAGCGCCGCGAACACGGCGTCCATTTTCGGTCAGATCCAGATTCCGATTTTCGACCGCAATCAGGGCGAAATCGCGCGCGCGAATTACGCCATCGCGCAAGCGCAGCAACAGAAGCAAGCAACTTCCAATCAGGTGCTCACGGATGTACGGGACGCCTACGAGAGCGTGCAAAGTAACAACCAAGTGATCCAGCTGTATCAGTCCGGTTATCTCGACGAATCGAAACAAGACCTCGATATCAGCGAATACGCCTACCGGCGCGGCGCCGCGAGCCTGCTTGATTTCCTCGACGCGGAACGCAGCTATCGCACGACCGAATTGGGATATCGGCAGGCGCTCGCGTCATATCTCACGGCGGTTGAACAGCTTCGTGAGGCGGTGGGGAGCAGGAGTTTGCCATGAGCATGGGAATGAATTTCAGAAGGGCGCGGAGAATGCAATCGGCCGCATGCCTGGCGCTGGGTCTGGCGATTGCGGGCTGCAGCTCGAACCAGACGCGCAACGCCGGCCAGATGACTTCGTTTTCTTCGCGCCAGCCGAAAGAATTCACGCCGCAACTGTTTACCGTTCCTCAGAACCAGATGTCGCACGTGAAGGTGGTGACGGTAGAGAGTTCGGCGTTCACGCGCCAGCTTCGATTGACCGGAGCCGTGAGTTACAACGCGTTTAAAACGACGCCCGTGATCGCTCAAATTGGAGGCCCGGTGGCGCGCGTTCTGGCCGTGCCGGGGCAGCACGTCACGGCGGGCGAGGCGATGCTGGAAATCGCCAGCCCGGAATACTCGCAACTGCTCGATACATATTTGAAAGCGCGCGACACGTTCCGAGTGGCCAGCATCAACTACGCGCGCGCGCAGGATCTTTACCAGCATAACGCGATCGCGCAGCGCGACCTGCTGCAGGCGGAATCCGATCGCGACCAAGCGCAAGCAGACCTGAACGCGGCGGAACAGAGCTTAAAAATACTGGGCGTGAAAGACCCGGAGGGGCTGGCGAAAGCACCTTCCTCGGCCGAAATTCCCGTGCTCGCGCCGATCAGCGGCGAAGTGGTGGAGCGGCTCGTCTCGCCGGGGCAAGTGGTGCAGGCCGGTCAAACGCAAGCGTTCACGATTTCCGATATGCGGACGGTGTGGGTGCTCGCCAATGTCTATCAGGCCGATCTGGCGTACGTGCACGCCGGCGACAACGTGGTGGTCGAAACGGACGCGTATCCGGACCGCTTCCACGGAACAATTTCATACATCTCGGCCGCGCTCGATCCCAACACGCGCACGCTGCAGGCGCGCATCGTGGTCGATAATCCCGGGGAAAAGTTAAAAAAAGACATGTACTGCACGGCGCTGATCACCGCGGGGACAATTCGCAATGCCATTGCCGCTCCGGACGCGGCGATCCTGCGCGACGACCAGAACAATCCCTTCGTTTACGTGCAGAGCGGAACGAACCAGTTTGCGCGGCGCGGCGTGACGATCGGCGAAAGTCACGACGGAAACACGCGGATCCTGAGCGGCCTGGCGCCGGGGGACAAAGTGGTGGGCTCGGGCAGCTTGTTTTTGCAATTCGCCAACTCCTCCCAGCAATGAAGCGGATGCTCTAAATGATTCATCGCGTCGTACAGTTCGCGCTGCGCCAGCGGTTCCTGATACTGGCGATCACCGTGTTCATCGCGGTGGCTGGAGCCATCTCGTTTCAGCGCATGCCGGTGGACGCGTATCCCGACCTTTCGCCGCCGAGGGTGGAGATCATCACGCAGTGGCCGGGCCATGCGGCGGAGGAAGTGGAGCGGCTGATCACGCTGCCGATCGAGATCGAAATGAACGGCGTGCCGAAGCTCAGCGTGCAGCGCTCGATTTCTCTCTATGGGCTTTCGGATGTGAACCTGACGTTCGACGAAGACACGGACGACTATTTCGCGCGCGAGATTGTGTTTCAGCGATTAAGCGAGGTCGCCGTCCCATCCGGAGTCACGCCGACGCTTGCGCCGCTTTCGAGTCCTTCCGGCCTGGTGTACCGGTATGCGCTCGAAAGTCCTGACCGCACGCCGCAAGAGCTGAAAACGTGGCAGGACTGGGTACTCCAGCGCGAATACAAGCAGGTGCGCGGCGTGGCCGACGACTCCGGTTTCGGCGGGACGGTGATGCAGTATCAGGTGCAGCTCGACCCGGCGCGGCTGTTCAGTTATCACATCACCATTCCGCAAGTGACGCAGGCGCTGGCAGCCAATAATGCCAACGCGGGCGGAGGATTTTATTCCCAAGGGGGCCAGTTCTACTACGTGCGCGGCATCGGGCTGCTGCGCGGCACGAGCGATATCGGCAACGTGATCGTGGGCGCGCAGAACGGCGTGCCCGTATTCGTGCGCGACATTGGCGCCGTCACCATCGGCAATGCCCCGCGCCTGGGCGAATTCGGGTTCAACAAAGCGGACGACGCGGTCGAAGGCGTGATCATGATGTTGCGGGGCGACCAGACACAGAATGTGCTGAAGGGCGTGGAAGCCAAAACCAAGGAATTGAACGAGCACATGCTGCCACCGGACATCAAGGTGGTGCCGTTTTACGACCGCAGCGATCTGGTGCGACTGACCACCGACACGGTGGAACGCAACCTGATTCGGGGCATGATCCTGGTGCTCATCGTGCTGATTTTTTTCCTGGTCAGCTTCCGGGCGGCGGTGATCGTGGCGCTTACGATTCCGCTGGCGCTGCTCTTCTCGTTTATCGCGCTGCACGCCAAGGGCGTGGAAGCCAACTTGCTGTCGATCGGCGCGATCGATTTCGGAATCATCATCGACGGCACACTGGTGATGGTCGAAAACATTTTCCGCGAACTCGGCCAGCGGGAAGGCCAGCAATACCGATTGGACGAAGTGCTGCTGGCGGCAGCGCGAGACGTGGACCGCCCGATCTTTTATTCCGTTGCCGTAATCATCGCCGGATACGTTCCCATCTACGCGCTCAGAGGGCCAGCCGGAAAGCTGTTCCATCCCATGGCGGATACGATGTCGATCGCCTTGATCGGGGCGCTGCTGCTGACCCTGACGCTCGTTCCGGTGCTGTGCTCCTACTGGTTCCGCAAGGGAGTGCATGAATCCGTCAACAAACCGTTTGAATGGGTGAAGGCGCGCTATGCACGAATGCTGGACCGCTGCCTGGACCGCCCGAAGACGACCATTCTCGTCGCGCTTGGAATTTTTGGCGCCACACTGCTGCTGATTCCTTACATCGGCGGCGAATTCATGCCGCACCTGGACGAGGGCGCGCTGTGGGTCCGCGCGACGATGCCGTACACGATCTCGTGGCAGGAAGCGGCGAAGTTCAGCCCGCAGGTACGCGATATTCTGATGAGCTACCCGATGGTCACCGACGTCGGCTCCGAACTCGGCCGGCCCGATGACGGCACTGACCCCACCGGCTTTTTCAACGACGAGTTTTACGTTGGCCTGCGCCCGTACGACGATCCGGCGTGGAAGAAAGGGCCGATTCACACGAAGGCGGAACTCGCGGACGACCTGCAGAAGCGATTGAGCGCGTTTCCGGGGGTCATTTTCAACTTCACGCAGCCCGCCGAAGATGCCGTGGACGAGGCGTTGACGGGACTGAAAAGCGCCCTGGCGGTGAAGGTGTACGGACCGGATCTGAACGTGTTGCAGAACGCCGCGCTCAAGATCAAGCGGCGGCTCGCGCAAGTTCCGGGATTCACGGAGCTGACGGTGGTCCGCGAACTCGGGCAGCCAAGCCTGCTGATCACTCCCGATCGCGACAAGATCGCGCGGTACGGAATCAACGTCTCGGACGTGGAAACGGTGGTGCAGACCGCGGTGGGCGGGCAGGCCGCCACGCAGGTGATCCAGGGCGAGAAACTGTTCGATCTGGTGGTGCGCATGGAGCCGCAGTTCCGCGAAAACGCCCAGGAGATCGGAAACCTGCTGGTAGCCACACCTTCCGGCCAGCAAATCCCGCTTCGCGCGCTGGCGGATATACGAGAAGCCAGCGGCGCTTCGTTCATCTACCGGGAAAATAATTCGCGTTATATCGGAGTGCAATACAGCGTGGAAGGACGCGACCTGCAAAGCGCGGTGACCGCCGGACAGAAAGCAATCGCCGACATTCAAACGTCGCTTCCCACGGGATACCGAATTTCCTGGGGCGGGGAGTACAGCGAGTACCTGGAAGCCAAGCACGAGCTGGAGGTGATCGGGCCGCTCGCGCTGGTGCTGATCTTCATGATCCTGTTCGCGTTGTATGGCAATTTCAAATTTCCGGTAGCGATCGCGTTTGGCGTGGTGATTACCGAACCGGTCGGCGCGCTGATTGCGTTGAAATTGACGGGTACGCCTTTTAGCGTTTCGTCCGTGCTGGGATTGCTGGCGCTGATGGGAGTGTCGGTGGAGACGGCGGTGATTCTGGTGTCGTTCATCAACAAACTGCGCCAAGAAGGCAAGGATATTCGCACCGCGACGCATGAAGCCGCCCTGCTGCGGCTGCGGCCGATTATGATGACCGCGCTGGTGGCCTGCCTCGGGTTGCTGCCGGCGGCGCTCTCCATGGGGATCGGTTCCGACACGCAGAAGCCATTTGCGATCGTGATCGTTGCCGGGTTGATTTCGAGGCTGTGCATCGCCATCTTCGTTGACCCTGTGCTCTATAGAACCGTCGCGCGGGAAGGCGACGTGCTGCAAGTGTAGGTTCGCGACTCGCGTTAATCGAACGATGGATTTGTCTCGACCGGGCCGGCAAAACAACGTTGTGTGGGCGCAAAGTAGAAATGGCCGACGACTTGCGGCTGGTTCGGCAGCAGGTATTCACCGGCCTTGACGGCAAACGCAATTTACAATACAGTGACTTGACCCGGCAAGGCGGAGGACCCTATGTCTGGTTCGGTCATGAGCGGCATGCTTCTCGGGCTGATGATCTTGGCTGCGGCGGTATTGATTTTGGGTCCGCTCACCGCGCTTGCGTTCATGTTCTGGCACTGGCAAAAAGAGTTAAAGGCGTCCATGCGAATGCGCCAGGCGAGAACCACTCAGGTTCGCTGATCCCGTTTCACAATTAAGACCACTGCGACTGCAGCGGGTGTGCGTGATCCGGTGTTCCGCTCATCCGGTGCTTTGCATCCCGCGCTTCGCGGTCTGCTAAGACGTGAACGAACGCGCGGCTACGAGAGGTATTTCTGCGACGAGGTGAGGCCCTCCTGGGCGGCTTCGAGATATTGGATGGTGGGAGACAAGCCGCGACGGTCAAAACATGCGGCGATGGCTTTCCCAATCTCGTCGATTCTGTCGGTAGCCAAGGCGACCACGCTCGGGCCAGCCCCACTGAGGGCAACTCCGAGCAAACCAGATATGCGCGGGAGCGCAAAGACGTCCGTTAAACCGGGTATCAGCGACTGGCGGGCCGTCTGGTGAAGGCGGTCCTGCATCGCATCCCAGATCAGATCGTACCGACGTTCTTCGAGGGCGGCGACGAACAGCGCCGAACGCTGCAAGTTGAAGACGGCGTCGGCGCGGGAAACCGATTGGGGCAATATCGCGCGCGATTTCTTGGTTTCCAGCGCAAGATCTGGAGTGACGACGATTACTCGAATCACCTTCGGCCAGCGCTTGCGAAGCGCCGCAACGCTGCCGTCTGGACGCGCGAACGTGACCACAAATCCGCCGAAAAGCGCGGCGGCCACATTGTCCGGATGTCCTTCCATTTCGGTCGCGTAGCGCAATACGGTTTCTTTGGGCACCTGGCGGCCTTGGACCAGATAACCGAGCGCGAGGCCGGCGACGGTTGCCGCCGCACTGCTGCCGAGTCCGCCCGCTACCGGGATTTCGTTCTGCACGGCCAGGCGAACGCGCGGCAGGCTGAATCCTTCACGATCGGCGGCGAAGCGCATCGCGCGGAAGATGAGATTTTGGTCAGGATCTTTTGGAAGCGCGGAGGTGCCGCGAACGCCGCGGCTGCGCGCCTGCGTTCGCGCGCTGGGCTGGGAGAGAAGAGTGGCTCGCACGCTTAGATACATCTCGAGCGCCAGGCCGAGGCAATCGAAACCAGCACCCATGTTGGCCGTGGACGCGGGAACGCGAACTTCGAAAGAAGGCTGGCGCGAAGCGGTCATTGGATCGGAAGGCGTCGCGCTGGACGGTTGCAGGCGCTGGAAGGAAGGCGGATTCGAGGCTCCTTAGCGCTGCCGATCGAGCAATTGGAGGATCGCGGATTTCGACGCTTCCACGTGCATCGGAGCGTTGCGAAATGCGCCGCGGATTTGCAGCGGCGCGCTTCCTGCGCCGGTTTCGAGCGCCAGCGTTCCTCGATGGTATGCGCTGACGTAATCGGGATCTTTCAGAACGTGGCCAGTAAGCACAGCGATGACGGATTCTGCACGCTGGATGTGGCCCGCCGCAACCAGTTTCTTGATCCCGGCAACGGTGGTGGCCGATGCGGGCTCGCAGCCGATACCGTCGCGGCCGATTACGGCCTTGGCATCGGCGATTTCCTGTTCGCTGACGCTGGCGATCTTCCCGCCTGACCGCAACACCGCGCGCAGCGCTTTCTTCCACGAAACGGGTGCGCCGATCTTGATCGCGGTGGCCAGGGTACGCGGATGCTCCTCGATCGGGAGCGATTCCGGAAGCGGCGATCCCGCGCGCGCGGCGGACGGCGGAAGATTCGCAAACAGACGCGCCAAAGGCGATGCGCCCTCGGCTTGGATGACGCTCAATTTCGGCAGCTTCGGAATCAACCCCAGCGCCAGGAGCTCGTCGAATCCTTTTCCGAGCGCGGAGCTGTTGCCCATATTGCCGCCCGGCACGACTACGTGATCGGGTACGCGCCAATTGCATTGATTCATCATCTCGAAGGCGACGGTCTTCTGGCCTTCGATGCGGAAAGGATTGATCGAATTGGCCACGTAGATCGAAGGATCTTCGCCGAGTTCCTGGATCAGGCGCATGCAATCGTCGAAATTGCCGTCGATTTCGCAAACCAGCGCGCCGTAGTCCATGCTCTGCGCCAGTTTGGCGGGGCTGATTTGGCCGCGCGGAAGCAAGATTGCGGGCTGCAGCCCGGCACGCGCGGCATAGGCGGCAAGGCTCGCGGCGGTATTGCCCGTGCTGGCGCAGACGACAGCGCGCGCGCCCAGCAAAAGCGCTTGCGTGACCGCGACGCACATCCCGGTATCCTTGAATGAACCCGTTGGATTGCAGCCTTGATGCTTCAGGCGCAAAGCTTCCAGTCCGGAGTATTTCGCGGATCGCGGAGCTTCGTAGATGGGCGTGTTGCCTTCGAATAACGTAATGAACGGCGCGGAATCGTCGAACGGGAGCAGTTCGCGATAGCGCCAGACGCCGCTTGCGTCCCGCGGCTCACGCGAAGCGCCTCGCGATTCCCAGACCTTTCGCAAAGCACCGCCGTCCGGGGCGACGGCGATTTGGCAATCCACCTCGAGCGGGCCGCCGCACTTGGGACACACATAGATGCGTTCGCGAATTCCGTAAACAGCGCCGCATTCGGGCATGATGCAACGCTGTGCGGCTTTCGCGGAGGCCGGCTCGGCTACGGTGCCTGATTTGCGGGTCATTTTACCGAACTCGTGACTACTTCCTTAGCAGCGGGAGCGCCAAGACCAAATTCACAGTGCGTGGCGGTCAGCGCGGCCTTCACGTCTTTTTCCGCCACAACGAACGAGATATTGCTTTCCGACGATCCCTGCGCGATGGCGATGATGTTCACGTTTTCGCGTCCCAGAGCGCTGAAAGTGCGGCCGGCCAGGCCCGGAACGCCCCGCATGTTTTCACCGACCACGGCGACGATCGCGATGCTCGGATCGACCGTGATGTGCTCGACTTTCTCGTGCGCCACGTCTTGCGCGAATTCCTTGCGCAGCGCCTCGACGGTGCGCTGTGCGTCCGATCCGGCGACGATAAAACAGATGTCGTTCTGGGAAGAGGATTGAGATATGAGCAGAAGATTGGCGCGAAGCTCCGCGGTAGTCGAAAAGGTGCGCGCGACGACATCCGGCGCTCCGACAATTCCAGGTCCTCCGACGGTAATCAGGGCCACATCGCGAACCGCGGTGAGCGCCTTCACGCCGCCTCCATTGCTGCGGCCCTGAGGCGTGATTTTCGTTCCGGTGCGCGACGGAGCGAAGCTATTGCGAATCCAGACAGGGATGCCGGCTTGCTGCACGGCGCGGAGCGTTTTCGGATGCAGCACTTTCGCGCCAAAATACGCGAGTTCACTCGCCTCTCGGTAGGAAATCTCCGGGATGGTGCGCGCGTCGGGCACCAGCCGCGGGTCGGCGGTCATAACGCCATCCACGTCCGTCCAGATGATCACTTCGTCGGCGCCCAGCGCCGCGCCCAAGATCGTCGCCGAATAATCCGACCCGCCTCGGCCCAAAGTGGTCAACGTTCCGTCGGCTGTGGCGCCGATGAAGCCGGTAACCACGGGCACGACGTCCTGTCCAAGCAGCGGGAGCAAATGCGCCTCGCAATGCTCCCGGGTGCGATCCATCAGCGGGTCGGCGCCGCCGTGGAAACTGTCGGTCACGATCAGTTCGGTGGCCTCGATGGCCTCACTGGCCACGCCAAGCTCCTGGAGCGCGCCGGCGACCATGGGCGCCGAAAGTCGTTCGCCGAGGCTGGAGATCGCATCGAGCGTGCGCGGCGTGAGTTCGCGGAGCAGCGCCGTGCCTTTGCAGAGCCTTTCGCCTTCGGAAAAAATCTGATCGAGGCGGCTCGCGATTTCGTTGCGCTTGCCTTCACCGCGAATCAATTCGCCAAGCGCGGCTTCGTGATGCTTCCGGAGCATTCCGAACGCGGCGCCGGTGCGTTCCAGATCGCCCGCTTCGGCATGAATGGCCGCTTCAATCAGGCGATTGGTAATGCCGCTCATCGCGGAAACGACCGCCACCACGGGATCCTCACGTGAGGCGTCCCGCAAAATTTGGGCCACGCGCCCGATACAGGCGGCATCGCCCACAGACGTGCCGCCAAATTTCATAACCCGTAACGGTTTTTTCATTTCAAGAAAGATGCGGCGCAGAGCGATCGAAGCGGCCTGGAGCGCAGAGCGACCGGGCATTCAGCTTGGCCGCGCCACAAAAAACTATACACTATCGAGAGACAATTCGTGCGCCGGCGATTTGCGTTTCGTGCCGTGAGAGGCAGTCGTTCAGAATCTTTCATTGCGGGCTCTGTATCCTCAGCCCGGTCCGGGCCAACGCCAGCTTTCCCGTGTATATGGCCATTCCAACGGCGGCGTCCATACCAATCTTTTCGAGGACATGCACTTCGCGCATGCTGCGAATTCCACCCGCCGCCGTGATGGGCAGCGGAGTTGCGCGGCGGAGGGTGCGAAACCAGGAGAGATCCGTGCCTTTCATCGATCCTTCGTTATCCACGAACGTCGACAAAAAGCCGGAGCAAAACGGTTCGAGCTCCGGGATCACTTCTCCGGGCCTAAGCCGCAAGCGCTCGCGCCAGCCACGGACGACGATCCGCCCGCCTTCCGTATCCAGAGCGATGATGATCCGTTTGCGGCCAACCCGCCGGCGCAGCGCCGCGAGAAAATCGCGGTTCACGCGTTCACCATCGAACGCCGAACTGCCGACGATCACTTTCGTCGCGCCCCAGGAAAGAATCCTCGCCGCTCGCTCCACGGTGCGAATGCCGCCTCCGACCCGGATTTCACACTCGGCGCGCCGGCAAAGCCGCTTGATCCACGCCGCGTTCGACCCTTTGCGCATGGCGGCATCGAGATCAATTACATGCACAATCGGATAACCCCGGAAGCGATCGAGCAAGCCGAGCACGTCCTTTACCGCGAGCGCCCGGCGCCGCCCGCGCACGAGCTGGACGGCTTTGCCGCCCTGAAGGTCGATGCAAGGAATGATCATCCGCGGCCGCTCCGGGAATCCAGGAGAGCCAGTCCAGACTGCCGGACCGGAACGCCGCGCTTCGCCAAGAATTCCTTCAACTCGGAGATCGAGTGTGTTTCCAGGTGAAAGATCGATGCGGCGAGCGCGGCGTCGGCGCAGCCTCTCGTGAAAACCGCCAGGAAATCGTCGAATGTGCTGGCGCCTCCAGACGCGATCACCGGCACGGAAACGGTCGCCGCGATCGTCGCAGTTGCGTCGCAATCGAAACCGCTGCGAGTACCGTCGCGATCGATGGAGGTGAGCAGAATTTCACCGGCGCCGCGTTCAACGGCTTCGGCGGCCCAATCGGCCGCGTCGCGTCCGGTACCCTCGCGCCCGCCGCGGATAAACGCTTCCCACGAACCATTCTTACGCTTCACGTCCAGCGAAAGCACAACCGCTTGCGCGCCGAACCGTTGCGACAGTTCGGAAATTAACTCGGGGCGCTGAACGGCGGCGGTGTTGACGGTCACTTTGTCCGCGCCTGCGAGCAGAACCGCGCGACCCTCTTCCATGGTGCGAATCCCGCCGCCCGCCGTGAGCGGAATATTCAGCTGCTCAGCAACTCGGCGAATCGTGTCCACAAAGGTCGCGCGGCCCTGGAACGACGCGCTGATGTCCAGCACGACCAATTCATCCGCGCCTTCGCGGTTGTACCGCGCCGCGAGCTCCGCGGGATCGCCCATATCGCGCAGCCCCTCGAATTCCACGCCTTTCACCACGCGGCTGGCGTCAACGTCCAGGCAGGGAATGATTCGACGGGCAAGCGTCACGCGATCGCCTCCACGAAATTGCGGAGCAGGAACGCTCCGATTTCTCCGGATTTTTCGGGGTGAAACTGCACGCCGAACAGATTGTCGTACTCGATCGCCGCCGCAAACGATACCCCGTGGTCGCACGCCGCCACCGTGGCGCAAGCGGAAGCCGGGGCAGCAAACGAATGCGCGAAATAAAAATAGGCGTCCTGAGGTATGCCGCGAAGCAAGCGGCTTTCGCGGATGGTTCGCAGCCGATTCCACCCGATGTGTGGAGACTTCACGTTCGTCGGCAAGGCTTTCACTCTCTCCGGAAAAAATCCGAGGCCGAGTTGCTCCGGCGCTTCCTCGCTACAAGCAAACATGGCCTGCAATCCGAGGCAGATTCCGAGAATCGGCACGCGCGATGCGCGCGCCGCACGCAAGGGTTCGGCCAAATTGCGGTCGCGCAAGCCGGCGACAAATGCTCCGAAGTGCCCGACGCCGGGCAAGACGAGCGCGCGCGCCGCGGCCACCTGCTCGGGCCGCGCGGCCCGTTCCGTATCAGCGCCGAGCCGGCGCAGCGCCCGCTCGACCGACGGCAGATTGCCGGCCCCGTAATCAACGACGGCGATCTTCACAGCATCCCTTTCGTGGATGGCAGCAGACCGCGCAGCTGGCGGTCGCGCGTGACGGCAAAGCGCAGGGCCTTCGCAAAAGCTTTGAAAATCGATTCCACCTGATGATGCGACGAGCGCCCGTACATCAGCTTCAAGTGGACGTTGGCCGAAGCGGCCTGCGCGAACGCGCGGAAGAAATCTTCCATCAACTCGGTTTGAAAGTCGCCCACGCGCGACGCTGAAATCTTCCAGGTACAAACGCAGTGCGCGCGCCCGGAAAAATCGATGGCCGCTGCCGCCAGGCAGTCGTCCATCGGCATCAGAAAATAACCGGCGCGCAAGATGCCCCGCTTGCCGCCGAGCGCACTTTTGATCGCCTCGCCGAGCGCGATGCCAACATCTTCCACGGTATGGTGCTGGTCCACGTCCAAATCACCACGCGCCGCGAGGTCGAGATCGATCGCGCCATGCCGGGCAATCTGTTCGAGCATGTGATCGAAAAACCGGATGCCCGTGGAAACGCGCGATTTGCCGCGGCCGTCGAGATTGAGCCGCAGACGAATCTCGGTCTCCTTGGTCGAGCGTTTTAGAGTCGCGGTCCTCATACGATCGCTTTCAATTCGCGCAGCAAACGCCGCATCTGCGCTACAGTGCCAAGCGTGATCCGGACGTAGCCTTCGCCGCCGAAATCGCTCGAGCGGTCGCGAATGAGAATGCCTTTGCGTTCGAGCGCCGCAACGATGGTTTTGGCGCGCGCGGCGAAGCAAGCCAGCACGAAATTACCCGCACTCGGAAAGCAACGAACGCCGAGCTGAGCAAGTCCGGTCTGAAGCTCGCGGCGCGCGCGAATCACCTCGCGCACCGTTCGAGCGATAAACGCGCGATCCTTCATGGCGGCTTCAGCGGCGGCAAGCGCCGCGGCGTTCACGGGATACGGCGATTGCGCTTTACGCATCTGCGCGGCTAACCCGCAATCGACAAACAGGCAGCCCAGCCGCAGGCCGGCCAAACCGCACGTTTTCGAAAACGTGCGCGTGACGATAAGATTTTTGCGGCGACGAATCCACGGAATCACCGTCACGGCTGAAAATTCAAAGTACGCCTCGTCGATTACCACCATGGATCGCTCGGCTGCTTCGAGAATGCGGCGCAAGTCGCGGAGGGAGAGCAGATTTCCCGTGGGGCTGTTCGGATTGGGTAGAAACAGAACGCGCGGCCGGGCGCGGAGCTGCTGGATTACTTCGTTCCAGGGAAACTGCATGTCGTTGCCGTACCGCGTCGCCACGATTCGCGCGCCGGCGAGTTCCGAGTAGAAGCGATACATCGCGTAGGTCGGCTCGACGAGCAGTACGCGATCCGCTGGCTCGACGAAGGTGTTGACGACGAGGCTTAGCGCCTCGTCTGTGCCATTCGTCAACAATAGTTCATCCGGACGCACACCGAAATGCCGCGCAGCCTGTTTTCGGACGGTTTCTTGCTCGGGATAGGCTGAAATCGACGCCGCGGTGAGCCTTGCCAGCGCCCGGCGGACCGCGGGCGAGCAGCCGATGGGATTCTCATTGAAATCCAGCCGGAGCTTGCCGGTTCGTCCTTCCAACGGAGGATGGTAGGGTCGCATCCGTTCAACGGACGCGCGCACTGAAATGACCGAGTTCACTTGCGAACCTCCACCGACCGCGCGTGCGCTACGAGTCCCTCGGCCCGCGCGAATTCCTCGGCGATTGGCGCGAGGCTTCGCGCGCCCGCGCGCGACACTTCCTGCACGCTGATACATTTCACGAAATCCGCGGCCGAAAGACCGCCGCGGGAGCGCGCGACGCCGCCGGTGGGCAGCACGTGGTTCGTCCCGCTCGCGTAATCGCCAAACGTTTGCGCGCTCCAATCGCCCAGAAACACGCTGCCCGCTGAATCGAGCCCCTTCCACACACCGCGCGCTCCTTCGGGCAGGCTCAGGTGCTCGGGCGCGAAGCGGTTCACGAACGCAACGGCAGCCTCGGTCGTCCGCGCCACCACCACGGCGCCGTTTCGCGCGAGCGAACGTCGCGCGAGATTCTCCGGCGGCAAAAGCGCGAGCTGGCGTTCGATTTCGTCCGCCACCTCGCGCGCGAGCCGCGAAGATGTAGTAACAAGGAGCGACACCGCATCGGGATCGTGTTCCGCCTGCGCGATCAGATCCGCCGCGATGAATCGCGGATTCCCTCGCGCCGCCAGTATCACCGCTTCCGTGGGCCCCGCCATCATATCGATCGCACAATCGAGGCTGACGAGTTGCTTCGCCGCTGCGACGTAACGATTTCCCGGCCCGCAAATTTTGTCCACGCGAGGAATCGAGCGCGTGCCATACGCCAGCGCCGCGATGGCCTGCGCGCCTCCGATGCGAGCCACGGAGCGGATCCCTAACTCATAAGCGGCGCCCAGCAGTGCGGCGCCCGGCTGCGGACTCACCACCACGATTTGCCGGACTCCGGCTTCCTGTGCGGGGATTACGGTCATCAGCAGCGTGGAAACCAGCGAAAAGCGGCCGCCCGGCAAATAGCAACCGATCGATTCAATCGGACGCACGCGCTGGCCGGCGCGCACTCCGGGTTCCACCTCAATCGTCCATTCCTGGGGCAGCTGCTTGCGCGCGACCGCGCGAATGTTCCGCGCCGCGCGGCGAATCGCACCGAGAAATTCCGGCGCGATGCCGTTGCGAGCCTTTTCCAATTCCTTGCGTGGCACCCATACAGTTCGAGGCGTGAGCACCAGCCGGTCGAGCCGTTTCGTCCATGCAAGGAGAGCCGCATCTCCACGGCGCCGCACGTCCTCCACGATGCGCCGGGCCACGCGCTCGGCCTGGCGGCTGCTGGCACGGCGCGAGCCGAGGAGTCTTTTTTCCAGCGATTCGGTGAGCGGCAAAATCCGCATCAGTACACGACCTTGTTCAGCGGATATTCCACGATTCCTTCCGCTCGCGCCGCTTTGAGCTTGGGAATCAATTGCCGCACGGTCTTTTCCTCGATGATGGTGTTGATGGCCACCCAGCCCGGATCGCTCAAGTGCGCCACGGTGGGGTTGCGCAGCGCGGGCAACGCCGCCAGGACGCTTTCGAGATCCGCTTCGCGGACGTTCATCATCAGCCCCACGCGGTTATAGGCCTTGATCGCGCCTTCGAGCAACATGGCGATGTTGGCGATCTTTTCCCGTTTCCACGGGTCCTTCCATGCGCCGCGGTTGGCGATAAATCGCGTAGAGGATTCGAGCAGCGTATCCACGATTCGCAAGTGGTTCGCGCGCAGCGATGATCCCGTTTCGGTGACTTCCACGATGGCGTCCGCCAGCCGCGGCACCTTCACTTCCGTAGCTCCCCACGAAAATTCCACTCGCGCATGAACGCCATTACGCTCCAGATATTTTTCCGTCAGGCGCACGGCTTCCGTGGCGATGACTTTGCCCTCGAGATCGCGGACGCATTTCATCGGCGAATCTTCCGCCACCGCCAGCACCCAGCGCACTTTTCCAAGACCGGTTTTCGAGTAGATCAGCTCGGCAACCTCTTCGACATCCGCTCCGGTTTCCATGATCCAATCTTTGCCCGTCAGCCCGGCATCGATCGCGCCGTTTTCGACGTATCGCGACATTTCCTGCGCGCGGACCATCATGCATTCGATCTCCGGGTCATCGATTCCGGGATAATAGCTGCGCGAATTGACGGAAATGCGCCAGCCGGCGCGCGCAAACAGCTCGACGGTCGATTCCTGCAAGCTTCCTTTGGGGATCCCGAGTTTCAAGCCGCTCATTGGCTCTTCCCTTTTCCATAAAGTTCGTCTGGTGCGATGATGCGCTCAGCCACGGTAATTGCGGATCCGTCGCGATCCAGGCGGCGGAAAAAGCAGCTGCGGTATCCTTCATGGCATACGGCGCCGCCCTCGAGGCGCGCGCGCACGAGCACCGCGTCGAGATCGCAATCGACGCGCAGTTCCCGCAACAGCAGCTTTTGCCCGCTCGTCTCGCCCTTGGTCCACAACTTCTTGCGCGACCGGCTGTAGAAGGTGACAAATCCGGTCTGTTGCGTCTTGGCCAGCGCTTCCCGATTCATGAATCCCAGCATCAGGATTTCGCCGCTCTCGTCGTCTTGCACGATCGCGGGAATCAATCCGCCTTCTTTTTCGAAATCGAGTTCCATTTCGCCTCCCCATAAACAAAAAGCCCGCCAGCGCGAGTCGCGCCAGCGGGCCGATGAGTCCAGCTATTTCTTGCGAGCTAGCCACACCGCCGCGGGCGCGCGAACGTATGATGGTGGCTATGGCTGTGATGCGCCCGCAGCAAGTTCATGGTGACGTATACGTTAGGAGAACGGACCGCGATTGTCAAGCGCAACGGCCGATCGGAAATTCGTTAGCCCCGGCGCGCTAGCGCGGCGAATGCGAGTGCCACCGGAACGACGATCATCAGGGCGAGAATTATCCAGGCGAGGCCGCGCGCGAAGTTGAACGTATAGCCGATGCCGAGCCTCTTTTCCACCAGCAGCGCGGGATCATCGGGATTGTAATAAAACATGCCGAGCTTCCAGTGCTCGTCGAGAGTGCCATCTCCGAAAACGCCGCCCGGCGTCGGCACAATCGATCGTTCGCTGGCATGCGCGCGTGTTTGATTGAGATGATGCGCGGCGACGAAAATTACAGCGATAAAAACAATCGAACCACCGAGCACGGCGGCGATGTTCGGCGGACCAAACAGGGGCAGCAGCGCCACGAACGAAAGCAGAATCGCGAGCAGGTATTCCATGCCCGAAAGAAAATAGCCCACCTGGTACGGGAAGTCTCGTCCGTGCGTCGCCGCGCCGGGGACACGGACCACTCGCGCCTCTCGAAGAACTCCATATGTGATTAGCGCCAGCCCGGCCACGATTGCGCCACCCATCATGAGCGGACCGTACACTCCCATCGGAGTGCGGGCGGACCATCCGTTCGGCCGCCCATCGATGCCCCAGTGAACAGGAAAAATCTCCGGTATGCGATTCCAATGCGCGTGCAGGAAAATTGCGGTGGCGCAAAGGATCGCGAATGGTCCAGCTTGCAGCAGCCAACCGCCCGGCAGGTGCGCCGCTCGCGCCGCCAGTTCCGCTTCGCGTATCAGAACGGGCTTTGCAGCGTGCGGCGTTACCGCTTCGCGTGCGATCTGAAACGCGATCAGCGGCCCGAATCCGAGCCATACTATTCCGAGAATTAGAAGCGGCCAGCGACGCGGCGTCCCTCCCGCTATGACTAGCGCACACCCGATCGCGACCAGAATTATCGCCAGCGTGCGATAGCGGCGCAGAATCCTCCTGCCCTCCGGCGAGGACCGGAATTCCGGCGAAACAGTCACGCTGAAATACAGGCCGGGTCGCTCCCAAAGCGGCAGCATCCAGAAAACCGCCGCTTCCACAGCGCCAATGAAGATCAAGAGCGCGCAGAAAAGGTACAGCGGGAGTTGCTGCATCCGCTTCGTCCTCCGGGCGTCCCGCCACTTGATTCGAACCGATGCGTCATCCCTTACTCAGTTGCCTGGCGATCGCTATCAATTGCTGTGCGGCGGTGCCGCGCGACAGGCCGCCGGCAATCGCTTCGGCCGCCGATTCCTGCACCCGGCGCGCGAACGCCTGTATCGCGCCCGCGCCGGGTTTGCTTTCTGGTCGGTCGCGAACCGTAGCGCCACGGTGGCGGGCTAGATCGAGCCAACCCTCATCCGCCAGCACGCGATACGAC
>JAGWRH010000355.1 GCA_028876695.1 Acidobacteriota bacterium
AAGACGGGCGTGAATCTGCCGGAAGGGAAGAATCTCGTCGGGGCGTTTTATCCGCCGAGGCTGGTGATCGTTGATCCGGAGGTGCTGCGGACACTGCCGCACCGGGAGTTTCGTTCGGGCGTATATGAAGTGATTAAATACGGCGCGATCGCGGACGCGGAGCTGTTCAAGTTTTTGGAAGACCATATGCGCGAAATCTTGCGGCGCGATGCGGAGGCGCTGGCGTTCGTCATTGGACGGAGCATAGCGATCAAAGCGCGCGTGGTGACCCAAGATGAGCCCGAAAGCGGCTTGCGACAAATTCTGAATTTCGGGCACACGCTGGGCCACGCGCTGGAGGCAGCAACGAATTACCGCCGATTTTTGCACGGCGAAGCAATCGGATGGGGAATGATTGCCGTGGCGATGATGGCGCTAGGAATGGAGAAAATGCCGCTGATGGATGCATTTCGAATCGTGCGGCTAACCGCATCCGTCGGGCCGTTGCCCCAGCTCCCGAGCGTCGCGCCCGCAGAACTGCGGAAAATCATGCTCGGCGATAAGAAGGCGCGCGCAGGGCGTGTGTTGTGGGTAATACCGCGCCGGATCGGGAAGACGGAGTGGGGAGTTGATGTGCCGTGGCCGCTCGTAAACCGAGCGATCGCGTCGCTTCCGGAGATCATGGACAGGGCGCGCAGCACTCCGGTGGTGGAAAACGCCGCAAGAGCGGCGATGCGGAAGCGGCGGCGGTAGCTTGCGAATGTTATCGATGACAACCGAAAAACCCATGGCATTGCCGGGCACGCGTCCGGAGGGTACGGTCGACGAACGCGAAGCGGCGGCGCACGTGCGCGAAATGTTCGGACGAATCGCGCCGCGATACGATTTTCTGAACCACTTGCTTTCGTTGTCGCTCGATCGCGTGTGGCGGAGGCGGACGGCGAAGCGTTTTGCGCACATTCTGGGGCGGCCGGATGCGCGCGCAATCGATATATGCTGTGGAACCGGCGATTTGGCCTTTGCACTCGCGCGGGAACGCAGGCGCCAGCTGCGACGCGGCCGCGCGCCGGAATCGGAAGCTGCGATGCCGGTCATAGGCTGCGACTTTGTCGAGCCGATGCTGGAGCGCGCTGCCGACAAAGCGCGCGCTGCAGAGCACGCCGCGGTTTTCGCCGCGGCGGATGCGCTGCGGTTGCCATTTGCGGACGCCAGCTTCGATTTGGTGACCACGGCGTTTGGCTTCCGCAATCTCGGCAATTACGAACAGGGGCTGCGAGAGATCGCGCGCGTGCTGCGGCCCGGTGGAGAAGCCGCCATTTTGGAATTCACGGAACCGGGCGCGGGGCCGCTCGCGGCCGTTTTTCGCTTTTATTTCCGGCGCGTCCTGCCGCTCGTGGGAGGCGCGATATCCGGAAATCGCGAAGCCTATCGTTACCTGCCAGGCTCGGTGGCGATGTTTCCTTCGCCAGAGGAACTCGCCGCGCTCATGCAACGCTGCGGCTTCCGCGGCGTGCGCGCGACGACGTGGAATCTTGGCAGCGTCGCGCTGCATACGGCGCTTCGAGCCTGAACCTTCGATCACCCCGCCGCGCGCCGCACATGCGCACGGCTACATCAGCCGGCGAAACGCGATAAGATAAGGATTGATGAACGAGCCTAACGCCAACTCGATTGTGGACCTTCGCAGCGATACCGTAACGCGTCCGACCGCGGCCATGCGCCGCGCAATGGCCGAAGCGGAAGTCGGCGACGACGTTTACGGCGAAGATCCCACCGTCAATCGCCTGGAGGAGCGCGCCGCGAAAATCTTCGGCCGCGAAGCGGCGCTTTTCGTCCCCACCGGCTCGATGGGAAATCTGGTGGCAGTCAAGACGTGGACCCAGCCGGGGATGGAAGTGATCTGCGAACGACGGGCGCACATCGCCAATTATGAACTGGCGGCGATTTCGGCGATTG
>JAGWRH010000356.1 GCA_028876695.1 Acidobacteriota bacterium
CACCGCCGCCGGATTCGACAGCTATCTGCCGGCCTTCGCCACGATGATTCCAGCACTGGTGAAGGCGTATGATGCGGCGCCGGCCTCGGATCCGCTGAAGGCCAAGCTCGAACGCCAGATCGGCGTGCTGCGGAATTGGAATTACCGATGGGGCGCCGATTCGGTGGCCACTGGGAGCCCCCGGTGCCGTACATGCGTGATTACGTGGCGGCCCTCCGCGCCATCTTCGCCGCCTGGCAGGGCGAGGCGCCGCTCCGCCACCACGGGACGCACTTCGAGCTCGACCTGATGCCCCCGCTCTTCAGCCCCGAGCCGATCCATTCGAGGATGGCGAGCTCGGCGCCGTCTCCGATGCGCCAGCCGGTGCGCACGATACGGGTGTAGCCGCCGTTGCGTTCGGCGAAGCGCGGCGCGAGCTCGGCGAAAAGTTTTTTCGTCGCGCCGGGAGTCATAAGAAACGCCGCGGCCTGGCGGCGCGCGTGGAGCGAATCGCGCTTGCCGAGCGTGATCATGCGTTCGGCCAGCGGACGCGCAGCCTTGGCGCGCAGCAGCGTGGTTTGGATGCGCTCCTTCTCGACGAGATTGGTGACGAGGTTGCGGAGCGTGGCGCGGCGATGCGCCGGGTTGCGTCCGAGTTTGTAGCCCGATTTAAGGTGTCTCATGTGCGGATCCGTGGCCGCGAATTAGACGGCCGTGGTTTCCTCCGATGAGGACATCGCCGTCTGGCTGGGCAGCGGCGGCCAGATGATGCGGCCGTGCTCGTCGAATTTCATGCCGAGGCTGAGTCCCATCTTCTGGAGGATGTCCTTGATCTCGTTGAGCGACTTGCGTCCGAAATTTTTGGTCTTGAGCATTTCGGATTCGGTCTTCTGCACGAGTTCGCGGAGATTTTGGATATTGGCGTTCTTCAGGCAATTGTAGGAGCGCACGGAGAGTTCAAGCTCCTCGACGGAACGGTCGAGGTATTCGAGGCGCGGATCGGCGTAATTTTCGACCGCTTCCTCGGGCAGCTCCGGCTGCTCTTCGAAGTTGATGAAAATGCTCATGTGGTCCTTGACCAGCTTCGCGGCAAGGCCGATGGCGTCCTGGGGCGTGATGGCGGCGTTGGTCCAGACCTCGAGCGTGAGCTTTTCGTAGTCGGTCATCTGGCCAAGGCGCGCGGCTTCGACGGAGTAGTTGACCTTGCGCACGGGCGAATGCACGGAGTCGATGGGGATGTAGCCGATGGCCAGGTCTTCGTCAAAGTTTCGGTCGGCGGCGACGTAGCCGCGGCCGTTCTTGATGCGCAATTCGAGTTCGAGCTTGCCGCCTTCGCTGACGGTGGCGATGTACACGCCCTTGTCGAGCACGGCGATATCGGCGTCCTCTTCGATCTGCGCGGAGGTGACCGGGCCGGGCGTTTGAACGTTGAGGGTGATGGTTTTCGGCTGATCGGTATTGAGCTTCAGCGGAATTTGCTTGAGATTGAGGATGATGTCGGTCGCGTCCTCAACCACGCCGGGAATGGGCGAAAATTCATGCAGCACGCCTTCGATTCTGACCGCGGTGATGGCAGCTCCCTCGATGGAGCTCAGCAGAGCGCGGCGCAGCGCGTTGCCCACGGTGGTTCCCCAGCCGCGTTCGAACGGTTGCGCGGTGAACTTTCCGTACTTATCGGTAAGCGACTCGGGCTCGGCCGCCAAGCGCTTCGGTTTCTGAAAACCTTTCCACATCTTTGCCTTCCTTCCGGCCCGCCCGCGGCGGACCAACCAACGCACGATTGCTGAGATTCGGAAACTTCGAAAATTATTTCGAGTAGAGTTCGACGATGAGCTGCTCGTTCATCGGCGGCGTCCGCACGTCCTCGCGACGCGGCAGAGCCACGACGCGCGCCTTGAAATTTTCGCGATCGATATCGAGCCACGGAGCGACGCCCTGGCTCTGCGCCAGATTGCGCGCTTCGAGGACCATGGCGTTCTGATGCATCTTGTCCTTTAAGAGGACCTCGTCGCCGACCTTCACGAGATAGCTCGGGATATTCACCTTGCGCTCGCCGACGCGAATGTGGCCGTGCAGCACCAGTTGGCGCGCCTGCGCGCGCGAGCCGGCCAGGCCCATGCGATAGACGACGTTGTCCAAGCGGCGCTCCAGCATGACCATCAGATTGGAGCCCGTGGGGCCCTTGGTGCGCTCCGCTTCTTCGAAATAATTGCGGAACTGGCGCTCCAGCAGGCCGTAGGTGCGCTTCACCTTCTGCTTTTCGCGCAGCTGCACGCCGTAGCCAACCATCTTGGCGCGGCGGGCCTGGCCGTGCTGGCCGGGAACGAAGTTGCGCTTTTCGATGGCGCATTTTTCCGTAAAACAACGCAGGCCCTTCAGGAAGAGTTTCTGCCCTTCCCGTCGGCACAGCCTGCAAACCGCTTCACGATGTCTTGCCAAGTGCTTCTCCTTGTCCGCGAAAACAGCCGGGGCTAAAACCCCGCGAGTCGATCATCCAATACAACCAGAAACTTCAGCGGCTAAAGCCGCACTTAATTTTCCAGCCGCTTGTGGCGGCTAAAGCCACGACCCACAAACCTAAAGCCTCGTGCGAAAAACGCGCCGGACTTACCGGCAAAAGTGGCCGGGGAGAAAGGCCCCGGCGCTACATTCAAATCTTCCAGCTCGGACCGGGCACCCCTTCGTTTCACTCAGTCCAGGGCAGCGTCCCTACAACTTCGCGCTACACGCGGCGACGCTTCGGCGGGCGGCAGCCGTTGTGCGGCACGGGCGTCACGTCCTTGATCGCGTTGATGTGCAATCCCGACGATGCCAGCGCGCGGATGGCGGATTCGCGTCCCGCTCCGGGCCCTTTCACGCGCACCTCGACCGACTTCATGCCGTACTGATCGCGCGCAACGCCGGCGGCGGTCATGGCCGCCTGTTGCGCCGCGTACGGCGTCCCTTTGCGCGAACCTTTGAAGCCGACCGAGCCCGCGGACGCCCAGCTGACGGCGCGGCCATCGGGATCGGTGAGCGTGACGATCGTGTTGTTAAACGTCGCCTGAATGCAGACAACGCCGTGGGGCACGACGCGCTTTTCGCGCTTCTTGCGAAATTCTTTTTTGCGCCTGGCGGGTTTTGCTCCCGCTGCCGGCGCCGCTCCTTCTTGAGGTTCCTTTGCCACGCTCGTTCCTCTCTCGATTCAACCCGGCTCCGGGGGCTAAAGCCCCCGAGAGGCGAGTGCTTTCCGGAGGGGCTGAAGCCCCGCCCTGCGAAACTTTACTTGCGGGCCATCACTTTTTTCTTGGCCGCGACGGCGCCCTTGCGCGGACCCTTGCGCGTGCGCGCGTTGGTGTGCGTGCGCTGACCATGCACCGGAAGATTGCGGCGATGCCGCAGCCCTCGGTAGCACTGAATTTCAATCAGACGGCGAATGTTCATCTGCTGTTCCTTGCGGAGGTCGCCTTCGATGCCGCCTTCGGACTCGATGGCGTTGCGCAGATGCGTAACTTCGTCCTCGGTGAGGTCCTTGATCTTTTTCGTGTGATCGACGCCCGCCTTGGCGGCCAGGCTGCGCGCGCGATGCTGGCCGATGCCATAAATCGCCGTCAGCCCGATCCACAACCGCTTATTGGGCGGCAAATCCACTCCCGCGATGCGTGCCATTTCTAAATCCTCCCGCGAAACCCGCGATCTTCCGAAATTAGCCCTGGCGCTGGCGATGCTTGGGGTTGACGCAAATTACGCGCACCACGCCGCGCCGGTGAATCACTTTGCATTTCATGCAAATTTTCTTAACCGATGCCCGAACTTTCATTTTGCCGAACCCTTTCAATCGTTCCGATTGCTTTCCGTTTCATCGGGCGCAGCAAGCGGCGCCCCTGCGATTTCACGCGCGCCCAGCGCGCTATTTATAGCGGTACACGATGCGCCCGCGCGTCAGGTCGTAAGGCGAAAGCTCCACCGCGACCCGGTCGCCGGACAGGATACGAATAAAATTCTTGCGCATCTTGCCGGAGATATGCGCGAGCACCTGATGCTTGTTATCGAGCTCGACGCGAAACATGGCGTTGGGGAGCGGCTCAATCACCGTAGCCATCACTTCGATGGCGTCTTCTTTACCGCTGCCTTCTTCGCCCGGTTTCTTTTTATCCGGCTCAGGTCTTCTCGCCATAAACTCCTATCGCCTCTATCCGACGCCGCGAGGACGCAGCAAGCAGCGCCCCTAGAATTCTTTCACCGGCACCTTACCGGTGTCGATGCATCCACGGGCCCTTACCGGCGCAGATTCATCCACGGGCACCTTACCGGTGCCACGGCGCCTAAGTCGCGACCCGGTACCGCTTACCAACAGGGGCCAGTGGCTTCCCGGGGACGCGTCAAAATCCACGGGCCGTTTTTCGTGACGGCCACGGTGTGCTCGAAGTGCGCCGAGTCGCTGCCATCGGCGGTCACCGCCGTCCAATCGTCACTCAGGACGCGAACGACCGGGGCGCCGGCATTCACCATCGGCTCGATGGCGATGACGAGGCCCTCCTGCAGTTTGGGACCTTGCCCCGCCGGCCCATAATTCGGCACCTGCGGCTCCTCGTGCATGTGCGTCCCGATGCCGTGCCCGACGAACTCGCGCACGACCGAGTAGCCGTGCTTCTCAACCCATTGTTGCACGGCCGCCGATACATCGCCCAGCCGGTTGCCCGGCCGAACCTGCTCGATGGCGCGATCGAGCGATTCGCGCGTCACGCGCAGGAGCTTTTCGCGTTCCGGCGAAATCTTCCCCACCGCAACCGTGAGCGCCGCATCGGCGAAATAGCCGTCGAGCTCGACGCCAAAATCCATCGACAAAATGTCGCCTTCGCGCAGCTTGCGCGAAGCCGACGGAATGCCGTGCACCACTTCCTGGTTGATCGAAGTGCAGACCGAACCAGGATACCCGCGGTAGCCTTTGAACGCCGGCCGGGCCTTGCGTCCAGCCGTGTACGACTCCGCGAACTTGTCCAGCTCCTTGGTCGAAATTCCCGGCTCGACCATGCCGCGCATCTTCTCGAGCGCGCCCCATACAATCAAGCCCGAGCGGTGCATCTTTTCCAGCTCGGCGGCCGACTTACAGACGACCATCAGCGCCATCCGCACACCGCAGGACCGAGTCAAGCTGGCGGCCAACTTCCTCGACGGCCTGTCCCGCGTCAATCACTTCCAGAACTCCGCGCCGCCGGTAGTAATCCGAAAGCGGCAAGGTTTGGCGCTCGTAGGCAGCCAGCCGATCCTTCACCACCTCGAAACGATCGTCCGGGCGCTGCGCCAGGGCGGCGCCGTCACGATCGCAAACGCCCGCAATTTTCGGAGGCGCGTTAAACTCGTTGTAAATCGTCCCGCACAGCGGGCACGACCAGCGCCCGGCGAGCCGCCGGAGCAGCTTTTCCGGGCTGACGCAAAACTCGATCACCAGTGGATTGCCGTAGCCCTTGGCATCGAGCAGCGCGTCAAGCTGCGCGGCCTGCGGGAGCGTGCGCGGGAAGCCATCGAATATAAAGCCCCGCGCGCAATCGGACTGCGTGAGCCGCTCTTCGACCATTCCCATCACCAACTCGTCCGGCACCAAAGCGCCGCTCGCCAGAATGGGCTGCACTTTCTTTCCCAGCGGCGTTCCGCGACGAATGGCGTCGCGAAACATGTCGCCGGTGGAAAGATGAGCCAAGCCGTACTTTTGCGCGGCCAACTTTGCCTGCGTACCCTTCCCCGCGCCGGGAGGGCCGAGAAAAATAAGAGCTCGACTCGGAGCCATCGTCACCGCCGAATCAGAATCAAACGCGACGGCTGCGTTCGCGTGTACGAGTACCTTATCCCTCAAGCACGACGACTGCGGACCCGGCCCTTCCTGACGAAGCCTTCGTAATTGCGCATCACCAGTTGCGCTTCGAGCTGCTGCACCGTGTCCATGGCCACGCCGACGACGATCAGCAGCGACGTGCCGCCGAAATAGAACTGCACGTTGAGGCCATCGAGCACGAAGCGCCACATATGCACGTCAAACCAATTCCCCACCATGGGCAAATGCTGCAAGTGGATGCCCGAGATCATCCATTCCGGCAACAGGCAAACGACCGCCAGGTAGACGCCGCCAACGAAGGTGAGGCGCGTCAGGATGCGGTTGATGTACTCGGAGGTGTTTCGCCCGGGACGGATCCCGGGAATGAAACCGCCGTACTTGCGCATGTTGTCCGCAAGATCGGTGGGATTGAAAATGATGCCCACGTAAAAGAAGGCGAAGAAGATGATCAGCACGACGTACAACAACGTGTAGAGCGGCTCGCCCCAGCTGATGGCGCTGGCCAGGTGCTGAAACACCGGAGATTTCGATTTGAACAGCAGCGCCGCCGTCTGCGGAAAGGTGAGCAAGGAGCTCGCGAAAATCGGCGGAATCACGCCGCCAGCGTTGACGCGCAGCGGGAGATAGGTCATCTGCCCGCCCATCACTTTGCGTCCCATGACGCGCTTGGCGTACTGCACGGGTATGCGCCGCTGCCCGCTTTCGACGAAAACGATAAAGGCGATCACCGCGGCCATCAGCACGAATAAACCCAATATGGCGATGGGCGTGAACGAGCCCCACTGGCGCGTGCTGGCCTTCGTCCACAAGTCGGTGACGGCGTTCGGCAGGCCGACAACGATGCCGGCGAAGATAATCAGGGACATGCCATTGCCGATGCCGCGATCGCTGATCTGCTCGCCAAGCCACATGATGAAGGCCGAGCCGGTGGTCAGCGTCAGCATGGTCATGAGGATGAACTTCACGCCGGGATGATAGACGAGCGATGCGCCGTTGAGGCTCTGGCGCTGCAGCGTTAGCGCGATCGTGAAGGACTGGAACAGGCTCAGGATAATGGTCAGATAGCGGGTGTACTGGGTGATCTTGCGGCGACCGAGCTCGCCCTCTTTTTGCAGGCGCTCGAGGTATGGCCAGACAACGACCAGAAGCTCCAGAATGATCGCGGCCGTGATGTACGGCATGATGCCCAGCGCGAAAATGGTCAAGCGGCGCAAGTTGCCGCCGCTGAAGAGATCGATCAATCCCAGCACCGAGCCGCGGCTTTGTTCGAAGAGCTGGCCGAGGGCCGCGGTGTTGATGCCCGGAGTGGGAATAAACGCGCCGAGGCGGTACACGGCCAGAATGGCAAGCGTGAAGAGCACGCGATTGCGCAGATCCGGCGTGATAAAGATGTTGCGGATCGCCTCGACTAACTTTCTCATGCGATTACTTCGGCCTTCCCTCCGGCGCGGGCGATTTTTTCCTCAGCGGACTTGCTGAAGGCGTGCGCGCGCACGGTCAATGCGACTTTCAACTCACCATCGCCCAGAATCTTGACCGAGCCGCGCGTGGCGCGCACCAGACCTCGCCCGGCAAGCGATTCGGGCGTCACCGTCTCGCCGGCGGCGAAGCCATTCAGGCTTTCGACGTTGACGACGGCGAAGCTTTTCGGAAACGGGCTGGTGAAACCCCGCTTGGGCAAGCGGCGATGCAGCGGCATCTGGCCGCCTTCAAAGCCCGCGCGGCGCGAATAGCCCCGGCGGGACTGCTGGCCTTTGTTGCCGGCGCCAGCGGTCTTGCCCATTTTGGAGCCCATGCCTCGGCCCACACGCACCTTGCGATGGCGCGAGCCGCGCGGCGGTTTCAAATTCGAAAGTGTCGGTTCCATAGATTCCCCGCTACTTCTGGATCTCCACCAGGTGGTGCACCTTGGCAATCATGCCGCGAATCGCGGGCGTATCTTGCCGCTCGACCACCTGCTGCATGCGGCGGAAGCCCAGGCCGCGAATGGCCTGGCGCATGCCGCGCGGGCAGCCGATAAAGCTGCGCACCCACTTGATTTTCAATGTGCCGGACTGTTTTTTCGACGTGGCCATGCGTTCCACAGGCGGCTTACGATGCCGCAGCCTCCTCCGCGGCGGTCTTGCCGCGGGATTCCGCCACGATCGAGGCATTCTTCAAATGCAGCAGCGCGTCGAAAGTGGCTTTGATGACGTTGTGCGGATTCGACGTGCCAATCGACTTGGTGAGCACGTTCTGAATCCCGGCGACTTCCATCACGGCGCGCACCGGGCCTCCGGCAATCACGCCGGTTCCTTCGGGCGCGGGCTTGAGCAGCACCTGCCCCGAGCCGTAGAACCCGATGACCTGATGCGGGATCGTGGAACCGCGCAGGTTGAGCTTGACCATGTTTTTCTTGGCCTGCTCGATGGCTTTGCGGATGGCCATGGGCACTTCACGGGCCTTGCCCATCCCGAAACCGGCATGGCCGCTCTGATCTCCGACGACGACCAGCGCGGAGAAGCTGAGATTTTTTCCGCCCTTCACGACTTTGGTGACGCGGTTAATCGAGACGACCTGATCTTTCAGGCTGGCCTGATTCGCTTCCACCGACCGGCGAACGGACAACGTATCCTTGAGCTCTTGTTTGGGCATAAATTTTAAAACTTCAGGCCCGCCTCCCGGGCCGCCTCCGCGAGCGCTTGCACGCGGCCGTGATATTGATAGCCGCCGCGATCGAACACGACGTTCTCAATTCCTTTGGCGCGAGCGCGTTCGGCAACGATTTTTCCGACCACTTTCGAAGCGGCGATATTGCCGCCGCCCTTGATCCGCGAGCGCACATCCTTATCGAGCGAACTAGCGGACGCGATGGTGCGCGCGGAGGCATCGTCGATCACCTGCGCGCGGATGTGGCGCGTGGAGCGATGGATGCAGAGCCGCGGGCGCTCCGCCGTGCCGGCGATGTGCTTGCGCATGCGCACGTGGATGCGCCGGCGATGCGCCTCGCGCGAAAGACGTCGAACCGAAATGGCCACGCTGCTCCTCCCTGAATCCTAAAGGCTGCTCTATCCTGCCGCTGCTTTGGCGCCCGCTTTTCCGGCCTTTTTCTTCAGGCGCTCGCCGGTGATGCGAATGCCCTTCTGCTTGTACGGGTCGGGCGGACGCAGCGCGCGAAGATTCGCGGCGATCTGCCCCACCTGATTCTTGTTTGCGCCAGTGACCGACAAATGGGTCTGCTTTTCGACGGCGATTTGGATCCCTTCGGGAATCGGAAATTCGACGGGATGCGAAAAACCGAGCGCGAGGACCAGGTTTTTGCCTTTCACTTCCGCGCGATAGCCGACGCCGACAATGTCCAGCTCTTTCTTGAATCCCTGGGTCACGCCGGTGACGGCGTTGGCCACCAGGGCTCGCGCGAGACCGTGCAGCGCGCGCTGCCCGTCATTTTCGCGCGAGGCGACGAGCGTGCCGTCCTTCTGCTCGAAGCGGATTCCGCGCGGCAGCGCGATGGAGAGCTTGCCCTTGGGACCCTGCACGTCCACGGCGCCGTCATTCACCTGGACTTTTACAGCCGAGGGCACCGGGATCACTTTGTTTCCAATTCGAGACATTGCGGAAACCTTTCGCTCAGAACTCCTACCAAACCTCGCACAGCACTTCGCCGCCGAGTCCGCCCTTGCGCGCGGCCTGGCCGGTCATCACGCCCCGCGGCGTGGAAAGAATGGCAACGCCCATGCCGCCCATCACCTGGCGGATGCCGGTTTTTCCGGTGTAGCGGCGCGCGCCGGGCTTCGAAACGCGGCGCAGATCGGTGATCACGCTGCGGCGATCGGAGGTGTAGCGCAGGAAGACGCGCAGCGTGCGCTTGCCCTTTTCCTCGACCACCTTGAAATTGGCGACGTAGCCTTCGTCCTTCAAAATGCGCGCGATTTCCACTTTAAGGTTCGACGACGGCACATCAATGCGCGGATGCCGCGCGCGAACGCCGTTGCGAATGCGCGTGAGAAAATCTGCGATCGGATCGGTGGTCATTCGTTATTCCTTGTTCACCAGCTGGCCTTCACCACGCCGGGAATTTCTCCCTTGAGCGCCATCCCGCGGAAGCAGATGCGGCACATCTCGAATTTGCGCAGAAAACCGCGCGAGCGGCCGCAGATGCGGCAGCGGTTGCGCTGGCGAATCTTGTACTTCAGCTTGCGCCGCATCTTGGCGAATTGACTGGTTCGAGCCATTCTCGTTCGATCTCCTTACGCCCCGTTTACGGGCGGAACGGCACGCCGAGCAGCTTTAGCAGCTCGCGGCCTTCCTCGTCACTGCGGGCCGTGGTGGTGATGGTGATGTTCATTCCCTTAATTTTATCCACGCGCGTATAGTCAATTTCCGGAAACACCAGCTGATCGCGCAGCCCCATGGTGTAGTTGCCGCGCCCGTCAAAGGAATTCGACGGCAGTCCCTTGAAATCCCGGACGCGGGGCAATACCACGGAAGTCATGCGGTCAAGAAATTCGTACATCTGCTCGCCGCGCAGCGTGACCATGCAACCGATGGGCATGCCCTTGCGAATCTTGAAATTGGCGATGGACTTCTTCGCTCGCGTGATCACCGGCTTCTGCCCGGCAATCTGCCCAAGCTCCGCCGCCGCGGTATCGAGCAGCTTCACGTTCTGGCTGGCTTCGCCGAGTCCGATATTGAGCGTGACTTTCTGCACGCGCGGCACAGCCATCGTGTTCTTGTATCCAAAGCGCTTGGTAAGCGCCGGAACGACTTCTTTGCGGTATCGATCGTGCAAACGGCTCATCATGGTTGTTGCGCCAGCCTCTGATCTTTCCGTCAGCTTCTAAAATCTAGTGCTCAAACGCCTGATTGCACCGGCGGCACACGCGCACTTTGGTCCCGTCCGGTAGCGCGGTGTGGCCAACGCGAGTGTGCTTTCCGCATCCGGGACAAACCAGCATCACGTTGGAAACGTGAATCGGGCCTTCCTTATCGAGAATGCCGCCGCGCACGTTCTTCGAAGGATTCGCGCGCGTATGCCGCTTGATGATATTGGCGCGCTCGACGGTGACCGTCCCTTTCGCCGGATCGACGCTGAGCACTTTTCCGGTCTTGCCCTTGGAGCGCCCGGACATCACTTTTACGGTGTCGCCGTGGCGAATTCCGATCGGCCGAATCGTTTGCTGTTCGCTCATCGCTACCACACTTCCGGAGCCAGCGAGACGATCTTGGTGAATTTCTTGTCGCGCAGCTCGCGAGCCACCGGCCCGAAAACGCGCGTGCCGACCGGCTCGCCCGCATCGTTGATCAGCACCGCGGCGTTATCGTCAAAGCGGATGTAGGTGCCATCCTTGCGGCGATGCTCTTTTCTGGTTCGAACTACGACCGCCCTGACCACTTTGCCCTTCTTGATCTGGCTATCCGGCGCGGCTTCCTTCACCGCCGCGGTGATTACCTCGCCCAATCCGGCGGTCAAACCCGCGTCGCCGCCGACCGGCAGGATGCAAGTCAGCTGGCGCGCGCCGGAATTATCGGCCACCGTCAGCCACGTGCGCATCTGAACCATTGTCGTGCTCCCCTATCCCGGAATGCCGCGGCTCACGCCACGCGCGCCGAACGCGAGATGATTTCCTTCAGCCGCCAGCGCTTCAATTTCGAAAGCGGGCGCGTGGAGACGATGCGAACCGTATCTCCGATGCGCGCCTCCCGCGCCTCATCGTGCGCGTAGTATTTTTTCGCCGAGCGAACCACCCGGCGGTAGAGCGGGTGCTGCGTCGTGCGCGTGACTTGCACTACGATGGTTTTCTCCATTTTAGCGCTAGTCACCACTCCCACCAACTCCTGGCGCGCGCCGCGCTCGCGCGAGCCCTCTTGCGCCGCCGTTGCCGCTGCTTCGTTCGCCATTACGCTTTCCTCGCTTGGCCTTCGAGCTGCTTCTGGCGCAGCAGCGTCTTGACGCGGGCCAGATCCCTGCGCGCCTCGCGCATTTTCTTCAAGCCTTCGGCTTGCCCGGATGCCAGTTGAAAGCGGAGCCGGAAGACCTGCTCGCTCAGCTCGCGCTGCTGGATATCCAGCTCGTTGGCGGTCATTTCGCGGAATTTTTCCATGCGCCGAGCCATCAGAGCACCTCCGCGCGCGACACGAACTTCGTCGCGATGGGCAGCTTGTGAGCCGCGAGTTCGAGCGCTTCGGTGGCCGTCGCCAGATCGACTCCCGCCATTTCGAACATGACGCGGCCCGGCTTCACCACCGCCACCCAGCGTTCCGGTGGGCCTTTGCCTTTTCCCATGCGCGTTTCGGCCGGCTTTTTCGTGAACGGCTTGTCCGGGAAGACGCGAATCCAGAGCTTTCCGCCGCGCTTGATAAAGCGCGTGATGGCGACGCGGGCGGCTTCGATCTGCCGGTCGGTGATCCATGCCGGCTCGAGCGCCTTCAGCCCGTACTCGCCGAACGCGAGCGATCCGCCGCGCCAGGCCTTGCCCGTGCGCCGGCCGCGCTGCTGCTTTCTGTACTTCACTTTCTTGGGCATCAACATTGCTGTGTGACCTTATCCCTCTAACTAAATCCCGCGAACTAAGCGGCGGGCACCGTCGTCGCGCCGGGACGCGAGCGGTCCGGAATTTTTTCGCCCTGATAAATCCAGCACTTCACGCCAATGACGCCGTACGTGGTGTGCGCCTCGGCGGTGCCGAAGTCGATATTCGCCCGCAGCGTCTGCAGCGGCAGGCGGCCCTGCAGGTACCATTCCTTGCGGGCGATTTCGGCGCCGTTTAAGCGTCCCGCCACGCGGACCTTGATTCCCTTGCATCCGAAACGCAGCGCCGAATCGACGGCCTTGCGCATCGCGCGACGGAAAGCCACGCGCTTTTCGAGCTGCAGCGCGATCGACTCCGCCACCAATTGCGCGTCGAGCTCCGGGCGATGCACTTCCTGGATGTCGATGTGCACTTCGCGCTTGGTGCGCTTCTGGACTTCGTTTTTCAGCTTGTCGATTTCCGAGCCCTTGCGCCCGATGATGATTCCCGGACGCGCGGTGTAAATCCGAACGACCAACTTGTTGGCCGCGCGCTCCACATCGATGCCGTTGACGCCGGCGGACTTGAGCCGGTCTTTCAGCTGCCGCCGCAGGACCACGTCTTCGTGCAGCAGATCGGCATACTCTTTCTTCGCGAACCACCGCGAGCGCCAGCCTTTGTTGTAGCCCAGTCGAAATCCGTACGGATGTGTTTTCTGACCCAAGCCCGCCTCCTACTGCTTTTTCTGCTGCTTCTGCTGTTGTTTTTGCGCTTCTTTCGCGCGCTTTTCGATCGCCTTGCGAGCCTTGCGTACCGCGCCGCGAACGCCCTTCGACGCTTCCGCTTCGGCGGCCGCCGCGGCCACGCGGCCCTCCGCGGCCCTGGCATGCTCGGCTACACGAACCACGATATGGCTGGTGCGTTTCTGATACCGGAACCCGCGGCCCATCGGCGCCGGACGCATACGCTTCCAGCGCGGGCCTTCGTTGACGCAGCAGCCGGTCACATACAGCGCATCGACGTCGAGCGATTCGCCGGCGTCGTCCGCCTTGCGCTCGGCATTGGCAATGGCGCTGCGAAGCGTTTTCTCCACGTCCTTGGCGACGCGCTTCTTGGTAAATCGCAGTGTCTGCAGCGCGTCTTCCGCGCGATGCCCGCGAATCAAGTCGATCACCAGGCGCGCCTTTTGCGGCGAGACGCGCAAGAACCGCGTGATCGCTTCTCCCTCGATTTGCCCCTGCGTACCGTTCGCCATCGTCTTCCTCTAGTTCCTCTACGCCTTTGTCTCTCGCCGCGCACGGCTCGGCCAAGCCACTTACGTCCTGGGAGCCGGCGCCGCTCCGGCAGCTCCCGCCGGCGCGCCGGGAGCTCCGGCGGCTGCCGCGGCCTTTTCGAGCGCCGCCTTCACGCCATGGCCCTTGAAACTGCGGGTCGGCGCGAACTCACCGAGCTTGTGTCCCACCATCTGCTCGGTGATGTACACGGGAATGAACTTCTTGCCATTATGCACGGCGATGGTGTGCCCCACCATCTCCGGCAGGATCGTGGACCTGCGCGACCATGTCTTCACGACTTTCTTCTCGTTGCGGGCGTTCATAGCGGCCACTTTTTCCTGCAGCGGCGCATCGATGAACGGTCCTTTTTTCAGCGAACGCGGCATGTTGCTCCTATTCCTCCACGCGACGCAGTTTCACCCACTGCGCGCG
>JAGWRH010000357.1 GCA_028876695.1 Acidobacteriota bacterium
GGCGTTCCTTCGCGTATGAACGTCGGACAGATTCTCGAAACGCACCTCGGCTGGGCGTCGAGGTCACTCGGAGAGCACATCGCGGCTCTGCTGGATTCTGATGCGCGCGCGGAAGCCGTTCGCAAATGGTTCAAGGAAGCGTTCGGACCCACGTCCGTGTGGAAGGGTCTTTCCGATCTGGACGACGAAACGCTGCTCGAAGTGGCGCAAGGGTTCCGCGAAGGCGTGCCGTTCGCGACGCCCGTGTTCGACGGCGCCCGTGAAGGCGACATCCGCCACCTGCTGGAATTCACGGAGTTGCCCGAAAGCGGAAAGATCAGTCTCTACGACGGTATGACCGGCGACGAATTCGCGCAAAAAGTCACCGTTGGCTACATCTACATGCTCAAGCTGTCGCACCTGGTTGACGACAAAATCCACGCCCGCTCGATCGGCCCGTATTCGCTGATCACGCAGCAGCCGCTCGGCGGCAAAGCCCAGTTCGGCGGCCAGCGCTTCGGAGAAATGGAAGTTTGGGCCCTCGAAGCCTACGGCGCCGCGCACATTTTGCAGGAATTGCTCACTGCCAAATCGGACGACGTGTACGGTCGCGCCAAGATCTACGAGGCGATTGTGAAGGGCGAGCCGGGAATCGAGCCCGGCGTGCCCGAATCGTTCAACGTTCTCGTGCGCGAACTGCAGTCGCTGTGCCTGGATGTCGAGCTCATGAAGCGTCAGAAGCCGCAACTGGAGAAAGCCGAAGCGGCGGATTAACAAGCGCGCGGCGCGGAATTTCGCGCTCAATGGTCGAGGAATTTTCGAGTTTTATACCCTGGCTTAGCCGGGGAGGAGGCAGCCCTTGTATCGTTCGAGCCCTTACGACCGTGCCAGCCAGATCGCGGATTTTGATTCCATCCGCATCAGCCTGGCGAGCCCCGAAAAGATCCGGTCCTGGTCGCACGGCGAAGTGACCAAGCCGGAAACGATCAACTATCGTACGTTTAAGCCGGAACGCGACGGCCTGTTCTGCGCGAAAATTTTCGGTCCTGTCACGGACTGGGAATGCTTGTGCGGAAAATACAAGCGCATGAAGCACCGCGGAGTTATCTGCGATAAGTGCGGCGTGGAAGTCACGCTCAGCAAAGTGCGCCGCGAGCGCCTCGGCCATATCGAGCTGGCATCGCCCTGCTCGCATGTTTGGTTCTTCAAGGGCCTGCCCAGCCGCATCGGCTACTTGCTCGATATCACCATGCGCGACCTGGAGCACATCCTCTATTTCGAGACATTCGTTTGCATCGATCCCGGCGAAGTCCCTTCGCTGCGCGAAAAGGAAATTCTGCCCGAGGAAAAATTCCGCGAATTGCAGCGCGATTACCCGGGCAAATTCCAGGCCGGAATGGGCGCCGAAGCCATCAAGGAGCTTCTCCGCCGCGTGGACGTCGATAAGCTTTGCGACGAGCTCCGCGAAAAAATGAAAGTCGATCCGAGCCTGCAGAAGCGCATCAAATTCGCCAAGCGGCTTAAGGTGCTCGAGGCGTTCCGCAAGAGCGGCAACA
>JAGWRH010000358.1 GCA_028876695.1 Acidobacteriota bacterium
GGCTCACGCCGATATCGCGGAAGATCGGGACGCCCTCGGATTCCATGAAAAGGTCATAGGGGGTCTTGGGCCGCCCGAACTCGCCGAACCCGGCGCGCTCGGCGCCGGTCGGCTCGTGCCAATGGGTCCTGCCGGTCAATTTCACCGCCGCGGCCTTTGCGTCATTCGTGACTCTCTATTTCTGGTGGCAAAACATCAAAGGTATTCCGGAATCGAGCGAAAAAGCGCTGTGGATCATGCAGCTGACCACGGTGATGGTCGTGGCGCTCATCGGTTGGTGCGGCTATACCCTCTGGATTCGTGGCGCGCACCTGCCGCCGATGCCCGTGGCTCGCAATATCGTCCTCAACCGGCACTCGCTGGGATGGCTCTACGGGCACCATATCGCCAAGATGGTCACCCTGGTGGCGGTGTTCGTCGGACTGGGTCATTCGGTGTTGGCCATGAGCGGCGAAGAGACGCTCGCGCAGGTATATCGCGAAATCGAACACCCCAAGCTGCGCAATTTAAAAAAGACTGCCTTCATTATCTTCGTCTACAGCGTCGTATTCACATCGCTGGTTTCGTTTTTTGCGGTCATGATTATTCCCGATAAGACGCGCCCCGCCTATTTCGAGAACCTGATCGGCGGTCTGGCTATGAGTCTGACGGGACCTTTCTTCGCGCGCCTTTTATTCCACGTTTTCGTCGTCGTCGTCGGTACCCTGATCCTTTCGGGAGCGGTAAACACAGCGATCGTCGGTTCCAATGGAGTGCTGAACCGCGTGTCGGAAGACGGCGTTCTATCCGACTGGTTTCGTCAACCGCATCCCCGTTTCGGCACTTCGCACCGGCTCATCAACCTGGTGGTTCTGTTCCAGATCGCGACGATTCTCATTAGCCGCGGCGACGTCACCTTTCTGGCCAACCTGTACGCCTTCGGCGTGATTTGGAGTTTTGCTCTCAAAGGCATCGCCGTTCTCGTGCTTCGCTACACGCATCCGCAGGACCGCGAATTCCGCGTGCCGCTGAATTTCACCGTTTTCGGCGTCGAGATTCCCCTTGGTCTCGGTTTGATCACTGCCGTCCTTTTGGCAATCGCCGTCGTCAACCTTTTCACCAAGCCTGCCGCGACAGTCTCCGGCGTTGTCTTCTCGGCTCTGCTCTTTATCGGTTTCGAGCTGTCGGAACGTTATATTCATCGAGCCCGCGGGCGCGCCGAAGGGCACGTCGAGATGGATCAATTCAATCTCGCGCAAGAGGCGGACCTCACCCTGGACAACGTCGGCGTCACCCCCGGCAACATTCTCGTGCCCGTCAGCACCTACTACGCCCTTTACCCGCTGGAGGCGGCTCTGCAACGCGCCAAAGGCCGTCAGGCGGAAATTGTGGTACTCCACGTGCGCATGCTTCGCCGCGCCGCCTCGGGCGAATACGACTTGGCTCCCGACCAGCTCTTCACCGCCATCGAGCAGATGCTCTTCACCAAAGTACTGGCGATGGCCGAGAAAGAAGGCAAGCCGGTGCGGCTCGCTGTAGCCGCTGCGAACGACTTGTGGGAAGGCATTCTCCGAACTGCGGCGAATCTCCAGTCCAGCACCGTCGTCGCGGGTAGTTCTTCCAAATCCACGATCGCCGAACAAGCCCGCGAAATCGGGCTCGCCTGGGAACATATGCCCGATCCTCGTCCGCGGATCACCCTGGAATTGTTCACGCAATCCGGCCGCGAACAGATTTTCTACCTCGGCCCGCACGCTCCGCGCCTCACGCCCAAAGAAATCGATCTATTGCACCAGGTTTGGCTCGAGCTGAGCGACCGGCTTCCGGGGCAGGAAATTCACCACCACGATATCGTGCATTTCGCGCTCGATGAGGTCGAACGCGAACTCAAAGACGGCGAGGTCGATCAAGTCCTTCAGCGCCTTCGAGAGCATCTGGTCGATATCCAGAATCGTCGCGAGAACCCGTAACTTGGCCAATCGTTCGAGATCGCCTTCACTTGCAACCTAAGACTCATCTCATTCGTCTACAGTTCTTCGGAGCCCTACTGCTACACCGCATGGTCCGGCCTGGTTTCGGAAGCCTCGAGCGGATCGGCGCCACCGGTTGTGTGCGGCAAGTCAGCGGTATGCGTGACCTGATGGTATACTTTAACGGATTGTGGCGCCGCATCGCCGGGCCTGCCGAACTTACCTCGAACATCTAGGAGAGCTCAGTGCACAAGGTCGTCATCATTGGTAGCGGTTGCGCGGGTCTGACTGCCGCAATTTACACGGCGCGCGCGGATTTAAAGCCTGTCGTGCTCGATGGCTACGAACCCGGCGGCCAGCTGGCGCTGACCACTGAAGTCGAGAACTTTCCCGGCTTCCCCGAGGGAATTTTGGGGCCGGAATTCATCGAGCGGGCCCGCAAGCAGGCCCAGCGCTTTGGAGCCGATTTCCGTCCGGGCGCCGTCTCGCACGTCGACCTCAGCGCTCCGCCCTTCAAAATCACGGCCGGCAAGGAAACCTATGAGTGCGAATCGCTCATCGTTGCTTCCGGAGCGTCCGCCCGTATGCTCGGCCTCGAATCCGAACGCCTGCTGCTCGGCCACGGCGTTTCCACCTGCGCCACCTGTGACGGCGCTTTTTTTCGCAATCGCGAAATCGTCGTCGTCGGCGGAGGCGACACGGCCATGGAAGAAGCGACGTTCCTCACCAAGTTCGCCAAGAAAGTCACGCTGATCCACCGTCGCAGCGAGTTTCGCGCCTCCCGCATCATGCTTGATCGCGCGCGGAAAAACGAAAAAATCGAATTTCTTACGCCCTACGTCATCGACCGCGTTGAAAACGTCGCCAATAAATCCGTCGATTGCGTCCACCTCCGCCATGCCGAAACCGGCGCTACGAAAGTCATACCCACCGAGGGCGTCTTCGTTGCCATCGGTCACGATCCGAATACCAAGGTATTCAAGGGTGAACTGGCCATGGACGACGCCGGCTACCTGCTCACCCGCGATGGCGCGAAGACCAGCGTCGAAGGCGTCTTCGCTGCCGGTGACGTTCAGGACCATCGCTACCGCCAGGCCGTGACTGCCGCCGGCTCAGGGTGCATGGCAGCTCTCGAAGCTGAGCGATTTCTCGCATCCAAAGAACATTAATAATCGAGCGTCCAAGGCACGCTAACCCACGTGCGCCGTGCGTTTGCCGCGAAGCGCGTGCAACCTTCAGGCGGTAATCGATTTGCCCGCGCGCCCGATCTCTCGTTGAGATAAGCCTGCCTTCGCATTACAATGACTCCTGTCTCCCGGTCCTCGATCCGATCCTAAAGTTTCGATAGAGGTGAACAAGATGCGTAAATCAACGCTCGGCCAGTGGCTCGTCGTCGCGGCCCTGGTGGCGTTCTGCGGATGCAGCCATTCGAACGCGCCGTCAAACGCCGCGAACTCTGCCAATCCGGCCGATAACTCGGCCCAGAACGCCCCGGCTGCCGCGTCAACTCCGGCCGCAGCGCCAACTCCGGCGCGGCCGCCGGCGCTGGCTCCAATCGTCGTCGAGGCGGGAAGCGTTATCACCGTCAGCCTCGATCAGAGCATCAGCACCAAGGACAATAGCAGCGGCGACCAATTCGAAGCCTCTTTGGCCGAACCCATCACCGTCGATGGACGGACCATCGCCACCACTGGAGCGCGCGCCACGGGCACTATCGTCACGTCGCAATCCGCTGGGCGCGTAAAGGGCGGCGCGGTCTTGGCGCTTACGCTCGACGGCATCACCATTCACGGCCGGAAGTATGCGATTGAAACCTCGGAATTCGAAGAGGCCGGCAAGGGGCGCGGCAAGCGCACCGTCGTCGGTGGCGGAGGCGGCGCCGCGCTTGGAGCCATCGTGGGCGCCCTGGCCGGTGGCGGAAAAGGTGCTGCCATCGGCGCACTAGCAGGCGGTGGCGCTGGAACCGCCGGTGCTGCGTTCACTGGCAAGCGCGACATTACGCTGCCGGCCGAAACGCGCCTGCATTTCAAACTGACTCGGCGATTGACGATCCGGGATTAGTTCTTCGATCGGACGCGGCAGCCCTCCGCTCTAGCCAATGGGCTGCCCGCCCGGTCCTCATTTCGAAGTGGTCTCTCCTGCGGAATTCAGCAGAACCAGCCGAATAGCGTCTTCGAACGCCGCCGGCGGTCGCGCTCCGATCAGATAACGCGCCACGTGCCCGTCTCGCGCATAGAATATCGTCTGTGGCATCGTTCCCTGCCAGCTCGGGTTGACGCCTTGATAGAAGCCGTTCAGGTCAATTCCCTGCTTCACGCGATAATTCGGGAAATCCGCATGCGCCGTCGCCACAAATTGCCGCGCTGTACTGACGTCTGAATCCTCATCCAGGCTCACGCCGATCACCGTCAGCCCCTGCGGCCCATACTTCTTCGCCATCCCCTCGATCATCGGAAACTCGTCTCGGCAAGGCTCGCACCAGGTCGCCCAAAAATTCACCATCAACGCCTTGCCGCGATTATTTGCCACCAGATCCCTGTATCCCGACAAATCGATTGTTGGCAGACTGGACTCGCTAACGGCCCTGCCCGTGTTTACAGCCACGTTCACGGCAGAATTGCCTGTTCCGGCCGCAGCCGAAAGCCCTCCGGCTAACATCAGACACACGCCCAAAAACACGGAAGAATAAAAGCGATCACGCATATTTTCCTCCTGGGGATGACCTTTTAATTCTAGCGTTGTGGGGCAACCGCAACCGGTCGCCCGATAACCAGTGTGTCGAACTGGGACACTCGTCTCTGCCCCGCTCGGCGCGCCGCAATCTCTAAATACCAGACTCTCGGTCCCCCCGAACCCCGCCCGCACCCTTTTTCGCTGCTCCTTGCATCCTCGCTGGCTTACTTCTATGCTTCACTCGTGCGCCCGCCATTCAAGCCCCCGAAACTCAACTCGGAACACGAGCTTTACACCGCGGCCTTGCGCGCGCTGATGCGCCGCGCGCATTCGATCCATGAAATGCGCGCGTATCTCGAACGTCGCGCGGAAGAGAAAGACGCTGTCTCTCGCGTCGTGGCCCGCCTGCGCGAACAAGGCTATCTTGACGACGCCCGTTTCGCCCTCGACTTCGCTCGCCAGCACGCCAACGCGCGCCGTCAGGGACGCTTCCGCATTTCCCGTGAGCTTCGCGTCCGCGGCGTGCCCGACCGCCATATCGACGCCGCGCTCGACTCCGTGTTTGCCGATACGCCCGAAACCGAACTCGTGCGCGCTCGCCTGAAGCGCCGCCTCTCCCACATTCGCGGCCGGCTCGATCAGCGACAGCTCGCTGGCATTTACCGCAATCTTCTTCGCGCCGGCTTTTCCGCCGAAATCATAAGAGCCGAGCTTCGCGGCATCACCCATGGCGACCTGCCTGAACTCGCCGATCTCGAGGACGATTCCGGCGTTCGCGTTGACGAGCGATAGAATCCCTCTATCCAACGGAACATCGCCTAAGATCTTTGTGGATCGCGGCTTTAGCTGCCACGTAATCTGCAAAAAGCCGCGTGGCTTTAGCGTGCTCGGCGCAACTGGGCCTGCGCGTCGCAGGTGGCCTGCACGCCGCGGGCGGGACGCCGAACTTCCCGATTCCGCGGTTGGTATGATTTGTAGTTAGCTGGTCAACGCTGGCGGTGTTGGCCGCGGCATCTCTCTACTCATGCCCGCGGCAGGAGGCGCAAACGATGGGCCTCGACGATTTATTAAAAGCTATCTCGCTGGGCACGTCGTTGGCTCGTCGCGCCGTCGAACTCAAGCAACATATCGACTCGCTCCGTTCCGCTCCGCCCAGCGAATCCGTGCAGCAGCCGCCGCCTGCCGCAACCGCACTCGACCGCCGCATCGCCGATCTCGAGCTCGTCGCCAGAAACCAGGCCGCGCGCATCTCCGCCGTGGAGTCCAACCTCGAACTCGCCACCGCTCTCGCCGAATCGCTCGCCCGTCGCCTCAACGCCCTCTTTTGGATCGCGGTAGCGAACGCAATTGTCACCACCGCCGCGCTCGCCGTCGCACTCGCTGCGCTTCTCCGCGCCCGCTGAACGCGCCTCTTGTGGCGGCCGCGCCGAGCCAGTCCTCGTGCTAAACTGGCCGCATTCCAATGCCTGCGCGTGGGAAATTGATCGTCATCGAGGGAATCGACGGCTCGGGCAAACGCACCCAGCTTGACCTGCTCGCTCGTGCCCTCGCGCACCGTGGTTACGATCTCGCGGAGATCGGCTTCCCCAATTACGACGGCTTCTTTGGAAAACTCGTCGCCCGTTTCCTCAACGGCGAATTCGGCCCGCTCGATTCCGTCGATCCGCATTTTGCCGCGCTGCTCTACGCTGGCGATCGTCTGGAATCGAAATCGACGCTGGAATCCGCGCTCGCCGCCGGAAAGCTGCTGATCTCCGATCGCTATGTCGCCTCAAATCTCGCTCATCAGGGTTCGCGCGTCCCCTCTGGCGGGCGCGAGGAATTTCTCGCTTGGCTTCGGCGGCTCGAATACGAAATCTACGGCTTGCCTGTGGAAGATCTGGTCGTCTATCTGCGCGTTCCGGTCGACGATGCGCATCGCCTGATCGGCTCGAAGAGAACCCGTGGTTACACCGACAAAACACACGATATTCAGGAAGCCGATTTCGCGCATCTCGAAGCCGCCTCGCGCGTGTACGATCAGCTTTCGCGGCAGTCGCATTGGGTCCGTATCGAATGCTTCGACGCTGCCGCAAGCGCGCTGCGCTCTCCCGCCTCGATTCACGAGGAGATTCTCTCCGCCGTTGATGCGCGCATCGCCGCCGCGCTTCGTGCGCAAGGATAATATGGGCTTCAGCGATTTTCTCGGAAACGAACGCGTCGTGCGCGCCGTCCGCGGCATGCTGCACCGCGAACGTGTCCCGAGCGCGATGCTGTTCACCGGCCCGCGCGGCATCGGAAAATTCACGCTTGCGCGCATGTTCGCGCAGGCCGCTAATTGCCGGCGCCTCCAGGACGACTTCTGCGGAGAATGCGAAACCTGCCGCGGTATCGCGCGCCTGCAAAACCCAGCCGAGCTCGTCGCCGCGGGCCTCGCGGAACGCGGAGAGAACGCGGACGCCGCCGCCGTCGAGCGCACGCCTCTGATCGTCGAGCCTCACCCGGACGTCTGGCTCATCGTTCCCGATCCAGTCCGCTTGCGTAATCCCGTCGCGCGTCCCATGATTCGCGTCGGGCAGTTGCGTGCCGTGCAGCGCGCCGCCTATTTTCAGCCGCTCGGCCGCCGCCGCGTTTTCATTCTCGACGGCGCGGACACCATGCGCTGGTCCGACGCCGACCTGTTCCTGAAAATTCTCGAAGAGCCGCCGGAATCCGCCACGTTGATTTTGCTCGCGCAATCGCCGGATTCCCTGCTGCCCACGATCCGCTCGCGCTGCCTGCAATTCCATTTCGCGCCGGTGCCCGCGGAGGAAATTGCCGCGTTTCTGACATCCCGCGCGGAGTTGACGCGCGATAAACGCATCCTCGCCGCGCAACTTTCCGCGGGCAGTCCCGGCGCCGCGCTCACGCTGGACTTGGCCGAATCGGTCCGCCTGCGCGCGAACGTCTTTCATCTCCTTGAAAACGCCGTCACCGGCAAAAAATACGGCGAGATCTTCGCGGCTACCGCTCAGTTGGCCAAGCAGGAGAAGGAATCGTTTGAAAACATCCTACTGCTGTTTTATAGTCTCCTTACGGACTTGCTCGAAGCCTCACAGGGCAATCAGAGCCGTCTTCCTAGAAACCCGGATCTGCGCCGCGAGATCCAGTCCCTCGCCGGTCGGACCGATTGGCGTTGGGTCCTGCGGGCGACGCGCGGTCTCGATATCCTCGAACGACGGCTGCGCCGAAACATCGGCCGGCAATTAGGCCTTGACGCCGTGGTCGTGTCGCTCGGCGCGTAACGTTCGGCGCCTCTCTTCGCTGCCGGAAGTATTTCGCGTTTTTTTTGCAACCGAATTTGCCGTCGCGCAGTCATAACAACTAGCGTCCCGTTTCCTACTTCCAAGGAGCACTTATGGTGAATCGCAAACTCTTCCGCCCGGTCCTCGCAGAGGCGAAGGACACTTTCGTCCCGCGCTCACCCCAGCCCGCGCCGCAGCCGGCCGCGGCCCTGCCTCCGCGCAAAAAACCGGCGCCACCGGAACAGACGTATGCGGAAAATTTCTATTTCGTCAAACAAATGCAATCGCGCACGCCCGTCGCCGTGGTGCTCACGGATGGCGAGGTGCTGCGCGGCACCGTCGAGTGGTACGATCGCGATTGCATCAAACTGACGCGCTACGGCAGTCCCAATCTCTTGATCTACAAGCATTCCATTCGCTATTTGTATAAAGACGGCGATGAGGCTTCCAACGGCGGGGTTGGCAACAACACTCACTAGCGTCGTGCCGGCCGGCGGCCAGTTCGCCCGGACGATCGCGCCGAACGCCCCGGACGATTTTTACGGGGTGGACGCGTCAGTCTTTTCTGGAGTTGCGCGCTCTTTGCCGGGCTTGAGCTTATGATGCTCTGCGTTTTGCGTGGGTAACTGCGTTTACGGCGCCAGTGGCGCCTCTACAACCATGAAAATCGGGATCACCTGCTATCCCACGTACGGCGGTTCCGGCGTGGTCGCGACAGAGCTGGGCATGGAGCTCGCCGCGCGCGGCCACGATGTCCACTTCATCAGCTATTCCGTTCCCATCCGCTTGAACAGCATGAACGAGCGGATCACCTTTCACGAAGTGGAAGTCGCCACCTATCCGCTTTTCGATCACCCGCCGTACACGCTGGCGCTCGCGACTAAAATGCTCGAGGTCGCCGAGGAAGTCTCTCTCGACCTTCTGCACGTGCATTACGCCATTCCGCACTCCGTCAGCGCCCTTCTCGCGCGTATGATGGCCGCGCCGCGCCGCCTCCCATTCATCACCACCCTCCACGGCACCGATATCACTCTCGTCGGCAGCGATCGCAGTTACCTGCCGATCACGCGGTTCTCGATCGAGCAGAGCGACGGCGTCACGGCCATCTCCAATTACCTCCGCGACCGCACCATTCGCGAATTCGAAGTCCGTCACCCGATTGAGGTCATCCCGAACTTCGTGAACTGCGATCTGTACAAGCGCGCGGAAGATCCCGCGCTCCGCCATCGCTGGGCGCGCAATGGCGAGCCCATTCTGATGCACCTCTCGAATTTCCGCCCGGTCAAGCGCATCACGGATTGCATCGAGATTTTTTCCTTGGTCCGCGAGAAGATGCCCGCAAAGCTGGTGATGATCGGCGACGGCCCCGATCGCGGCTCCGCCGAATATCTCGTCCGGAAAAAGAAATTATCGAAAGATGCATTTTTCCTCGGCAAGCAGGATCACGTTCACGAAATTCTCGGTAGCGCCGACCTGTTCCTGCTTCCGAGCGACTCCGAATCGTTCGGCCTGGCCGCGCTCGAAGCAATGGCCTGCGAAGTTCCCGTGCTCGCCACCAACGTTGGCGGCGTGCCGGAAGTCGTCACCCACGGCGTGGATGGCTACCTGTTCGAGCCGCGCGACGTGGAGACCGCCTCGCGATTCGCGATCGAGATTCTCACCCGCTCCGATCGCGGCCGCGCCATGGGGCAGATGGCTCGTGCCAACGCGCGCAGCCGCTACTGCTCCAACGACATCATTCCGCGCTACGAAGCCTTCTACGAGAAAATCCTCCGCGGCGTTGACGCCCCGGCGCTAACCGCCCGCTGACGGCAAAAAAACGCGAAAAATCCGCGCGCGCATGACCGCCGATGGTAATCTTGCCGGTCTCCAAGTTCAGGCACGGGTTTACTTCTCGGCTGCCCGGCATCTTCGCAATGTCCGTGCGCCAGGAAGAGTGCGTCAGAATTGAGCTACATGCGGCTCATAGTCGCCATCGCGCTGGCACTTTTTTGCGCGCCGCTGCTCTGCGCGCAGGAGCCTGCGGAGATATCGGTGCCGGAATTTCATTCCGCCAGCTTCAGCGGCTCCGTCTCGGCGTTCGCCGCCACGCCTGCCGATATCGTCCTCACCGGCAAGCAAAGCGGATCGCGCCGCGGCCGCCTCTGGATTCGCAACGTGGGCGCCGGGCTGCTGATCGCCGGAGAAGTGCAAGGCGGCCCACCGGATTTTCCGCGCGATCAGAATTCCCTCTTCTCGAAGGATCACGTCGAAATCTGGCTCGCCGCCGGCGCCGACCCCATTTTCCCGCCGATCGGTTGGGGGAATCAGTTCGGCCAGACGCAGCTTCCCAATGGCGCCGCGTCCTGTGCCAATCCCGATAGCGAACAAGGCAGCAGTATGTTTGAGGCGAATTCCCCGAAAGCCCGCCGTGAGTGCCGCGAATGGGTGGCCAGGCAGGAAACGTATCGCCGCTATTTTCGCCGCCTGTTTCTGCGCCAGTGGATCGTGGCGCCGGGCTACGCCGTCGAATCCTTCGCCACGCCCGCTTACCAGGAAATCGCCTCCCGCTTCACCGGACTATACGACGGCTCAATCGAAGATGAGGCGCCGGAGACGCTTCAGCCGCGCGGCGCTCCAAAATCCTGGTTCTCACCGTCGCCGCATGGCTACACGTTCGAAGTGCTGATTCCCTACACGAGTTTCCCGCCGCTTCCGTCGCTCGAAGTGAGCGACCTTCGCCTGATGGTGGGCGTTTTCCGCGCCTCTGCGGTAAACGCGAAATCTGGAGCGGTTCCCAGTTCTTCGTCGCCGCGCGGCGAGCCGGATGCGGCCAGTTTCAATCACCTCGCCCTCGATCCCCCGCGCGTCTTTCACATGACGCCGTGCGACCTGCCGCTCGGCGGCAGAGATCTTTACGGGACCTCGCGCGATGCCTGGTTCATTCCGCGCTCAGACGCGCCCGATACATTCCAATCGGATGCCTTCTTGGTCGTCAACGAAGCGGGCGGCAACTGGTACGATCCGATGGGGTTGTCGCCGATCGTCCATCCGGTTCACGATTTCTGGGCGGCCGCCGGTCCGGACGAATGGGTCTGTGGGCCGCAACTTACGCACACGAAAAACGGCCACAGCACAACTTTCGGCGATTGGATCGAGAGCGACGGCCTCGCCACTCGCCATCTACCGAGCGGCGACCTGCTGGTGAAATCGGGCCCGCTCGTCGATATGGTGAGCCAGTTTGGAACCGGTGAATGCGGCAACTGCTCATACACATCGCTCGAGATTTTTCGCATTACGCCTGACGAAAAAATCGATCGCATGCTGAAACTCGGCGACAAGCTCATGGGCATCGCCCCTTTTCCGGTGGCGGAGGATTTCACCGTCGCACCCGATTGGTCGCAGGTGACCGATTTTCAGGAACAGGTCGATGACAACGGCAATCCA
>JAGWRH010000026.1 GCA_028876695.1 Acidobacteriota bacterium
GGAGGAAAGTAATCGGCGCTTTGCGAGCCGGAATTAATGCGAGTGGGCCTAGCAACAAACGAATACGATTATACGGGTGGAGGCCATCATGAAGAGTTCTCGATTCGCCTGGTATGTTAGCTCGCTAATTGTTGCAGCGGTCGTTCTGTCCGCTGCGCCGGCGGAGGCGCACCACTCGGCGGCGATGTTCGACCGCACGAAGACGGTTAAACTTGTCGGCACTGTGACGCAATTTGGGTGGACCAATCCTCACAGCTGGATCTCGGTTGACGTTCCCAATGCGAACGGTGGTACAGATCGATGGAGCGTCGAATGCAATAGCCCGAATAACCTGGCGCGAATGGGCTGGAAATCGACGAGCCTCAAACCCGGCGACAAAGTCACGATCCTTATCCATCCATTGCGCAACGGCGATAAAGGCGGCAGCTTTATGTCCGCGACTCTCGCTGATGGAACCGTCCTAAACGATCCGACCTACAACAACCCCAAAAAGTATTAGCGCCGCGGATCCGGGCGGCGGCTCGAGCGCTTACTTCATCTCGTCCTGAGTGCTAAGCAGATGCTTGTTCAGGTCGGGCGTGCACTCCACTTCGGTGATATCCATATCGTCCTCGCGCTGCCAGTGCTTGGTGCTGGTCCATTCGCCGTCCCAATTCTTGGCGTCGGTCATGATGTATTTGATTTCGAGCGTCTTGCCATCGTTAACAAGGCGCATTCGCTCGATGATGTGAAACTGGTCGCTGAGCGGCAACCCTGAATCGATCCAGTGGTGCGCGGAGATCATGCTGGTCGTGTCCACGACGAGTGTGTCACCTTCCCAGTGTCCGACTGAGTCGCCGTCATACGACGGCACAACGATGTCCGCAGGAGTGTGCGCACGGCCATCCAGATAAATGATTCGAATTTCGTTTTCGAAACCGCTGATCATGTAGATAGCGGTCGGCAGCTGAATCATCGCAATCGGCCAGACGCGGGTCATGATCATGGGCATACCGGCCGGATAGCATTGACCGATATCGTCGCGAAACGATTTGTGTTCCTTGGCGGCCTGTTGCGCTGCTTCATAGGCGGCTTGCGCGTCGGGTTTAAATTTGGGATACGGCGGCCCGAACATGAAGGAGCTGAATCCGGAGCTCAGATCGACCATCCAGACGCCGGTCAGATTGAAGGGCAGCTTCGGGCGAGGTTTGGCAAGATTATCGGGCGCGAGCGCTCCTGCGGGGAATTGCAATGCAGACTGCCGCGAGTCGTCCTTCTGTTGGTTTTGCGCGGGCGCGCCGAACGCAGCTGTCGCCATGGCGAATACAAGCGCGAGACCGACAGCAGTTAGCGATTTGACGCGGAACATATGCCCTCCCGATCGAGCGAATGACGTTCTGGTCGAGATCCCTCAAGGTGCGTGTCACTTTACGAGCGTTTCGAGCGAAGGTCAACGGATACCAGCGGTGTTTCTCCGGTCTCATCGTTGAACCGCGACGCATCAATCCAATCGACAGAGCGGGCTGGACAAGGTAGTATTCGGGGCGAATTTCGAGGGTGGGCCCGGTGCTGCCGAACTTTTGTAACTGGCTCTCGAACACGCCGATCAGCCTTAAGATTCAGACGGTCCTGTGGATCATTCCCGCAGTGCAGACGGTTCACATCCTTTGCATCGCCATCGTTATATCCACCATGGCGATGCTCGACTTGCGGCTGGCGGGGCTAACCGGGCGCAGCCAGTCCGTTTCCACCGCCGTGAGCCGATGGGTCCCGTGGGTTTGGGGCACGTTGCCGGTGATGCTGCTGACGGGATGCATTCTAATCATCGGGGAGCCGACGCGCGAGCTGATGAATCCATATTTTCGCGCCAAGATGGCAATGCTCGCGATCGTGGTAGCGATCACGCTGTTCGTTCACCTGCGAAACAAGGACGCAGCCTACTGGGAGGCGCGCGCGAGCACCGCGAAGCTCGCGGGTTGCGTCTCACTGCTGCTGTGGGTGGGGATCATCGCGGCGGGGCGCTGGATCGCGTACTACTAAAGCATTGAAATTTCGCGTGCACAGGCTGTGGGGAAAATTCTGGGTGTTATGATCGTTCCGCAAGTCTGCTCCTGGCTGGAAAATACGAGGATGGCGGCGGCCATCCGCAGTTCAACATGGCTCTTCCCGACGATAGAATCCATTCACGTGCTGGCCGTTACCCTCGTGGTCGGGTCGATCTTGATGTTCGATCTTCGGTTGCTGGGCATTGCATCGCGCGACCGCAGCGTTACGGACTTGCACAAAGAAATTCTGCCGTGGACGTGGGCCGCTTTCGCCTGCGCGGTAGTTGCCGGATCGTTGCTCTTCAGCTCCGACGCGACCAAGTATTATGAAAACGGTCCGTTCCGTTTCAAGATGCTTACGCTGTTTCTAATTGGGCTTAACACCGCGATTTTTGAATTGGGCGCGTTTCGCGGCGTCTCGCGGTGGAATACAGACAAAAAAACGCCGCTTCCGGCCCGGCTGGCGGGAGGAATCTCGATCGTCCTCTGGATTTTGGTGGTCGGATTCGGCCGCTGGATCGGTTTCACGAAGCAATGACTCGCGTCGCGACTGTGACGAAGACCGGTTTCGTCCGCGTCTGATTCTCCAGGGGATTCCGCGACTTTTAGATACAATTGTCTGCTTGCATTCCGCGAGAACCGGACTTTGCATTCCGCTTATACCGACAATTTCAGCCCCGCTTATATCGAAGCGGGTACGGGAGAGTTCTGGCGCGCGAACGTAGCGCTTTTCGCCGCTGCGTTCAGCACGTTTGCGCTGCTCTATTGCGTCCAACCGCTGCTGCCCGAGCTCGCCCGCGTGTTCGTGCTAAGCCCAACAGAAAGCAGCCTGGCGCTTTCGGTTCCGACCGCCGGTCTAGGCCTCGGGCTGCTCATCGGCGGAAGTGCGTCCGAAGTATCGGGGCGAAAGTCGATCATGTGCGGTTCGTTGATTGCTTCGGCGTTGCTGACGATCGCCGGGGCGGTCGCGCCGAGTTGGTCATTGTTTCTCGTCGCGCGAGCCCTGGCGGGCTTGGCGCTGAGCGGACTGCCGGCCGTCGCCATGGCGTACGTCAGCGAGGAGTTTCATCCCCGTGCAAGCGGGCTGGCGATGGGCCTTTACATCGGCGGAACGGGGATCGGAGGCATGACTGGCAGGTTGATTGCCGGTTTTCTTACGGATGAATTTTCCTGGCGGTGGGCGCTCGGCGGCATCGGGGCCATCTCGCTGTGTCTCAGCGTGATGTTCTGGCTGCTGCTTCCCGTGTCCCGGCACTTCATCGCGCACGAGCCGTCCGTGATAGAGCTGCTGGCGACGGCGAAAGCTCATTTGCGCGACGGCGGATTGATTCGTCTTTACGTTATGGGATTCATTCTGATGGGCAGCAACGTGTCGCTGTTTAATTACATCGCGTTTCGGCTCGTCGATCCGCCCTATCATCTTAGCCAGACGGCGGTGGGGCTGATTTATCTGGTGTACATTTTTGGCATGGCCAGTTCGCCGTGGGCAGGGCATTTGGCCGCGAAGCGAGGTTCGCGGACGGTGTTGTGGATCCTGGCGGTCGTGATGCTTGTTGGCGTGATCATCACGCTGGCAGAGCCGCTATGGATCGTGCTCGCCGGTTTCAGCGTTATTTCATTTGGGTTTTTCGGAGCCCATACGGTCGCGAGCGCGTGGATCGGCCGGCGGGCCGCGACGGGCAAAGCCCTTGCGGCGTCGCTGTACCTCTTCTTCTACTACGCGGGCGCAAGCATTTTGGGAACTGCAACCGGCAAGGCATGGTCCGGCGAGGGTTGGGCTGGAGTGGCGGCCTCGATCATTGTGGTGCTGGCGATCGGCTCGGTTGTGTCGATCCGGATGCGAAAAATCCCGGAAATCCAGGAACCGGCGGCGGCGTGAAATTTATCCGACACCGCTCAATTCGCTTGCCAGCTAGCGCATTCGGGAATATAACGTGACGCTCGTCTTTGCGCTGCCAACATCGTGCGGCGCGTGGATTGGCGAAATTTGCGAATATTCGCAGGAGTAATTCAGGGTCATAAATGGATTCTGCCGCAAAAACTGAGCGCACCGTCGCACCAAAACACACCAAACTGAATCGCCAGCAAATCCTGGGGTTTTGGGCGGCGTGGACCGGCTGGACGCTGGATGGACTTGCGTCGTTTAGTTATGCGCTGGTGCTGGCGCCGGCGCTCACCGAGCTGCTGCCCAAATCCGGGTACCGGGCGACCCCTGGAAATATCGGACTAGCCGGGTCGATCTTGTTTGCGCTCTTTCTGGTGGGTTGGGGATTGTCGTTCTTGTGGGGCCCTCTGGCGGATCGCTATGGCCGGACGAAAACGCTCGCCGGAACCATTCTGGTGTATGCGTTGTTCACCGCCGCGGCGGCATTTTCGCAGAACGTATGGCAGCTGGCGATTTTTCGTCTGCTGGCGGGTGTAGGCATCGGCGGAGAGTGGTCGCTGGCGGGAACCTATGTGGCCGAAGCGTGGCCCGAAGATCGGCGCAAGATGGGCGCGGGGTACCTGCAAACCGGCTATTATTTCGGGTTTTTCATCGCGGCGGCGCTGGAATATACGGTTGGCGCGCATTACGGTTGGCGGGCGATTTTTCTGTGTAACCTGCCTCCGGTCGCGCTTGCCCTGCTGATTGCGTGGTATGTCCACGAGCCGGAGCGGTGGCAGCAGACGGAAGCCCATGAGCACGCGCAGCGCATCAAGCCGCGCCCGATGCGCGACATTTTCAACCCCTCATACCGGCTAAAGACGATTATCAACACCGCCTTATTGACCGTGGCGATCATCGGCCTTTGGGCGGGTTCCGTGTACGAACCGACGGCCGTGATCGACATCGCCAAGCGCCTCGGCAAATCCGCCGCGGAGGGCACGAAACTCGTTTCGCTCGCTACGGCGTTGCTTTCCGTGGGTACGATTTTAGGGTGCCTGGCCGTACCCTTGCTTTGCGAATGGTGGGGGCGCAAGAAAGCCCTCGCTTTTTATTTCGCGGGTATGGGCCTCAGCATCTATTACAGCTTCGGGCTGGCGTTTTACTGGCGCAACGGGCTGGAAGCGTTCATCGCCGGGCTGTTCGTGCTTGGATTTTTCGGCGGAAACTTCGCGGTCTTCACGTTATGGCTTCCCGAGCAATATGACACGTCCGTGCGCGCCACCGCATTCGCCTTCGCGACGTCTTTTGGGCGTTTTCTGGGCGCGGGGGCGAATTTCGCGGTCGGCGCCATGGTGCATTCGATGGGCACCATCGGTACGCCCGTCGCCTACACGGCGATTGCTTTCGGGGTAGGGATATTGATCGTGCCGTTCGCCACGGAAACGCGCGGGCAGACCTTGCCGAC
>JAGWRH010000359.1 GCA_028876695.1 Acidobacteriota bacterium
TAATGTCCGGCGCCAAATGATCCGCCCACGATGACTGCAATCTTCGGCACAACCGAGTTTGAAACCGCGTTCACCATCTTCGCGCCCGCCTTGATGATGCCGCTCCATTCCGCCTCTTTGCCCACCATGAACCCGTTCACGTCGTGCATGAAAATTAGCGGCACACGATTCTGATTGCAGTCGAGGATAAATCGCGCCGCCTTTTCCGCCGATTCCGTGTAAATCACTCCGCCGAATTCAATGCGGCGCTCGCCGGTTCCCGGCGCGGCGACCATCGCATTCTTTTTATTGTTCGCGACGATTCCCACCGCCCAGCCGCCGATGCGCGCGTATCCGCAGAACATCGTCTGCCCGTATTCCGCCCGGTACTCCTCGAATTCGCCGCCATCGACGATGCACGCGAGAATGTCGCGCACGTCGTACTGCCGCGACGGGTCGTCCGAAAAAATCCCGTAAATATCTTCCGCCGCCCTGGCCGGAAGCTTCGGCGGCTTATGGTCGAATGGTGCGCGCGGCTGGTCGCCGATCTTATCCACCAGCGCGCGAATGCGCTGGATGCACGCATCGTCGTTCGGCTCGCGAAAATCGATCGTGCCGCTGATCTGCGCGTGCATCCGCGCTCCGCCCAACTCCTCGACCGTGGTCTTTTGCCCGATCGCCGTCTGCACCAGCGCCGGACCCGCGAGAAAAAGCCCGCTGCCTTCGGTCATCAATATGTGATCGCACATCACCGGCAGATACGCGCCACCGGCAACGCACAGCCCCATGATCGCCGCGATCTGCGGAATGCCCATCGCGCTCATCACCGCGTTGTTGCGAAACACCCGCCCGAAATCGTCCGTGTCCGGGAACACGTCTTCCTGTAGCGGCAGAAATACGCCCGCGGAATCGACCAGATAGATCGTCGGGATGTGATTTTCGATGGCGATGTTCTGCGCGCGAATCGTTTTCTTCGCGGTCATCGGGAAAAATGCGCCCGCTTTCACCGTCGCGTCGTTGGCGATGATCATCACACGCCGGCTCGCCACGGTTCCGATTCCGGTCACAACGCCTGCCGCCGGCGCGCCGCCCCATTCCTGGTACATCTGGTACCCGGCATAGATGCCCAGCTCGAAAAATGTCGTCCTCGGGTCGATCAGCTTGGCAACGCGCTCGCGCACGCTCAGGCGGTTCTTGGTGTGTTGATTATCGATCGATTTCGCTCCGCCGCCCTGGCGGATCTGTTCTTCTTCGTTCTTGATTTCGGTGAGGCGTTCTACCATCCGGCGCAGGTTCTTCTCGAATGCCGCGGATTGGCGGTCCTGGCCACGGGGGTTATCGGCGCGCGGTTCGACCGTGCGTTTCACCGGAGGCCTCGCCTTCCGCCACGGGAGCCGTGCACTCGTCTGTCTTCACCCGGCGCGCGAATGGTCAGGCCCCCTTCGGCGCGGCGGCAACCCGCTGTCGGATGAAATCGACGATCGCTTCGGTAGGAGTCCCGGGAAGGAAAACCTCGGCGATTCCAATTTGTTTGAGGCCCGGCATGTCGGCTTCGGGAATGATTCCTCCGATCAAGACCGTCACGTCCGTCATCCCCTTGGCGCGGAGCAGATCCATCAGCCGCGCGCACAGCGTGTTGTGCGCCCCGGACAGGATTGACAGCCCGATCACGTCCACGTCTTCCTGCAGCGCGGCCGACGCGATCATCTCCGGCGTCTGCCGCAACCCGGTATAGATCACTTCCATTCCCGCGTCGCGCAGCGCCCTGGCGATCACCTTGGCGCCGCGATCGTGGCCGTCGAGTCCTGGCTTGGCGATCAGCACGCGAATGGGTTTTTCAGGCATTCAGTCGAAACCGCTCCCTTTGCCGGCCCGTCGGCCGTTATCGGATCTTCAGCGCACAGCCGATCGCGATGCGGACACGCGTCGACAGCTTCGCTTTCCGTAGCCAGCAAATAAAATAACACGTTTAACGGCGAATTGCGGGACCGCTCGCTATGGACTTTCCCTGAGTCGAATGGATCTTCGCGGGGAATGGCCTTAACGAGACATTAGAATCATGCGATCGCCGTCTCTTCGTGCACGCCGAAAACCTCGCGCAGTGCGTCGCAAATTTCCCCCAGCGTCGCGTACGCTTTCACCGCCTCGTAAATCTGCGGCATCATGTTTTCTTCTCCCGCCGCCGCGAAACGCAGCGCCTTCAGCGTGCGCTCGACTTCGCCGTTCGACCGTTTCGCGCGAAGTTCGCGCAGGCGCCGCTCCTGATGGCGCGCCACGCTCTCATCGATCCGCAGAATATCGATCGGCGCCTCTTCGGTGATGTAGGCGTTCATTCCCACGACGATCTTCTCTTTTCGATCCAGCGCCTGCTGGTATTCGTAAGCGGCGTTGGCGATTTCCCGCTGCGGGAATCCGCGGTTGATGGCGGCGACCATCCCGCCCATGTCGTCAATTTTCCCGATATATTCGCGGGCCTCGCGTTCCATATCGTTCGTTAGCGTTTCCAGGAAAAACGAGCCCCCAAACGGGTCTGCCGTGATCGTGACGCCGCTTTCGTACGCCAGGATTTGCTGGGTGCGCAGCGCCAGCGTGGCCGCGGATTCCGATGGCAGCGCCCACGCTTCGTCGAGCGAATTGGTGTGCAGCGATTGCGCGCCTCCGAGCACCGCGGCGAGCGCCTGGATGGCCGTGCGGACCACGTTGTTGTACGGCTGTTGCGCGGTCAGCGAGCATCCCGCCGTCTGCGCATGGAAACGCAGAGCCCACGAACGTGGATTCTTCGCGCCGAAGCGATCCCGCATCACCGAATACCACAGCCTCCGCGCTGCTCGATACTTCGCGATCTCCTCGAAAAAATCGTTATGCGCGTTGAAAAAGAACGAAAGCCGCGGCGCGAACCCATCGATCCCCAGCCCTCGTCGCACGCAATCTTCCACGTACTCGATTCCGTCGCGCAGCGTGAACGCCAGCTCCTGGATAGCGGTCGACCCCGCTTCGCGGATGTGATAGCCGCTGATCGAGATGGGGTTGAATTTCGGCGTGTGCTGGGCGCTGAATTCAATCGTGTCCGTCACCAGCCGCATCGACGGTGCCGGCGGGTAGATGTACTCTTTCTGCGCGATGTATTCCTTCAGGATGTCGTTCTGCAGCGTCCCGGAAATGTTTGCCCAATCGGCCCCTTGCTTCTCCGCAACGGCCAAATACATCGCCCAGATCGGCGCGGCCGGCGAGTTGATGGTCATGGACGTGGTCACGTCCGCGAGCGGGATGCCGTCGAAGAGCGTCTCCATATCCGCCAGCGAACTGATCGCCACGCCGCATTTGCCCACTTCGCCTTCGCACAGCGGATGATCGGAGTCGTAGCCCATCAGCGTGGGAAGATCGAATGCCACGGAAAGCCCCGTTTGCCCTTGCGCCAGCAGATAACGGAAGCGCCGGTTCGTATCTTCCGCCGAGCCAAACCCCGCAAACTGCCGCATGGTCCAGAGCCGGTCGCGGTACATCGCCGGATGAATTCCGCGCGTGTACGGCGCTTCGCCGGGCTCGCCTATATCGCGCGCGGCATCGTGGCCCGCTAAATCGTCCTGCGTATAAAGCTGGCGAACGGGAAATCCGGAAACAGTGGTGAATTTTCGAGCGCGTTCCAGCGGGCGCTCCGGTTCGCGCTCAGGCGCAGGCCCGCGGGCGCGCGTGTCGTCTGTGCCGGCGCGCCCGCCGTCTGGCGGGTTGGATGATTTTCCGGACGACATACCAGGTCCAGCTCGGGACGCCAAACCTAGGTGCGAAAATGGAGTCCCAGCGGGCGGTCGTAGCCCCCAGGGGTTATGTTACTATGGCGTCGTCTTGTCCGGCGTGCCGGGAATATTCAGCGGCTGGGTATTGCCGGAAACCACACCTTCGATGTTGATGTTGTGGGTTTGCAGCGTCGTTCCCACCGCCTGCTGGAATACCAACTCCGCTTGGATCAGGTTGATGCGGTCGCGCAGCTCCGTGCCTTCCGCCACCGTCAGCAGTTGCTGCTTCTGCACCACGGTAAACGCCGTGGACGTCCCCAGCTGTAGCTTTTTCACCTCATCGTCGTAGCTCTGTTGGTTGTAAATGCGCGCCTGCTCGGCCGCGGCCACGGCTGCGCGGTCCTGCTCGAGCACGATCAGCGCCTGGCGAACGCCCTGGATGATCGTCGCCCGCGTCTGCATGTACGCCACTTCCTGCTGGCGCTGCGTGATCTGCGCGGTTGCGTACGAGGCCTGCGCCGCGCGGTTGCGGATCGGCAGCGTCAAGCTGATCGTGCCCAGAAACGTCGGCGCGTCCGCATGAATCATTCGGCTCAGCGAATCGCCGA
>JAGWRH010000360.1 GCA_028876695.1 Acidobacteriota bacterium
CGTCCGGGATGATTTCCTGGCCTAATCTTAAGGCGTAGATCCATGCGTGAACCCGCTCATTCTGACCCGGCCGCCGAGCCAACAGGCGACGCGAACATCGTTAAAGACCGCGCGCACCCGGATCGCGCGGGTGACCAGCGCACTCTGCTGCTCAGTGATGTGCCCGACGCGGCCTCTCTGATGCCGGAAGCGGCCGAAGCTTCCCGAACGTCCCACGCGGCTATCGAAACGACGCCCAATGCGGTCATTCCATCGTCGCGGCCGCAATTTCCCACGCTCGATCTGACGCCGCTCTCGCAGCGCTATGAGCTGCTGGCAGAGGCCGGCCACGGCAGCATGGGCAACGTGTACAAGGCGCGCGACCGGGAAACCGGTGAAACCGTCGCGCTGAAACTGCTAAAGCCGGAGATCGCTTCCGACCAGTCGATGATGGAGCGCTTCAAAAAGGAGCTCCTCTTCGCGCGCAAGATCACGCACAAAAACGTTTGTCGCGTCCACGAATTCAACCGGATCGGCGGCATTGCGTATACTTCGATGGAATTTGTCGAGGGCGAAAGCCTCCGCTCGGTGCTGAACCGCTTTGGCGGGCTGCCGCCGCGCAAGGGCCTCGACATCGCATTGCAGATGTGCTCGGCGCTGCAGGAGGCCCACGCGCAGGGAATTGTCCACCGCGATCTGAAGCCCGAAAACGTGATGGTCGATACGCAGGGCAACGTCAAGATCATGGACTTCGGCATCGCGCGCTCGATGGACGCAATGACGCGCCTCACCGGGTCGATGGTCGGCACGCCCGCCTACATGGCGCCCGAACAGGTCGCCGGAAAACAGGTGGATTTCCGCACGGATATTTATGCGCTGGGCCTGATCCTCTACGAAATTTTCACAGGTCAGCCCGCGTTTCAGGCGGAGAACGCCGTCGCCGTCGCGCTAAAGCAGATGCGCGAAACGCCGCAGGCACCGCATGAGCTCGAGTCCTCGATACCGTTCGGGATCGAGCGAGCGATCATGAAGTGCTTGCAAAAGGACCCGGCTCAGCGCTTCCAATCCGTCGGGCAACTCGCGGATGCATTGCGCGCGCCCGCGGCGGGCGTATCGAACGCCGCGGCGGCGGCGCCATTGCCAGCAGCCAATCTCGCCGCATCAACTAACCGAGTGACCAACAGCACCGGGTTTGCGCCCCACCCGCTGTACGGCGCTTCCGCGCTTTCCGCGGAGCCGAAGCGTCGATCGAAATCGGGATGGGTCCTGTTAGTGATCTTGCTGGTTGGCGGCGCGTATGCCGCAATGCGCTGGAATCAGGTGGTCCAAGCCGCGCGCGTGTACGAGCCGCTCACAAGGAGCGCAGCCGAATACTACTACGCGCAAGTGAAGTCGTTCGTCAAAGGCTCCCCGCAACAGACCTTGCAATTCGCGGCACGAACCGGCGCAGAAGCCGCCAGCGATGCAAGTGCGACGCGAGAAACCCCGCCCGATACCTCTTCGAGCGTCACGCAGGCCGCGGACAATGGCGCATCCGAACCCGCAGATCGAAATTCCAGCGATGCGTCGCATAAGCCATCGAAGCAGGCGACGGAATCCGTTGCGAGCGCAGCGCCTGGCGGGTCCGCCAGTACAAACGCAACGGAATCTACTGCTCAACCGGCGCCAGCCGCGACGTCGGGCACGCCGAAGCCGGTTCCGTTCGAACACCCGAAACGTGCAGCAACGGCTGTGCAACAGCGGGCCGATGCGGCTTTCGGCGAGAACACGCTGTCGGTTCCTCCGGTGAATGACACGTCACCGAGATTTCTTTGGATTGGCCGTTTCGAGACAGAGGACCGCGCACAAGAGAGGGCCAGGAAAGTAGAAGGGCTCGGGCTGCCAGTGATCGTCATCCCCAGGCGTAACGTCGGGGGTGAATTTTTCATTGTGCTCAGCGGACCTTTTGGCCCGGAGCGCGTCGAGAGCGTGATGGTGTGGCTGAAAAAACAGGGGTTCGGCGGAGTTCGCGTGCTGAAAAATCCGATCCGAAACGGCCGGTTAGTTCCGGGTGTGGAACAGGACCCGGAAAACTGACGCAAGTAAGCCAATCCAGACGGTCAGCGGACATTGCGTAACAAAATCGAATTCGGCGCCTGCAGCGATATCGGATGCGTTCGCGAGGGCAACGAAGATAGCTTCGGCGCCGCACCGGACGTGAGGCTCTTCGTCTTATCGGACGGCATGGGCGGACTCGCTTTTGGAGAGGTCGCGAGCCGGATTGCGGTGGAAACGATTATTCGCGAATACCGCGGCGCCAAAGCGGGCACCGGGCTCAATGGCGATTCGATCGAAGGCGTCTCGGAAGCGTCGAACCGATTGGTTTCCGCTATTCACGCCGCCAACAAGGCGATCTATCAAAACGCAGAGCAGAACGGTGCGAATCAACAGATGGGAGCGACCGTCGTCGCTGTGCACTTGGCGGAGGAGCGCATGAGCCTGGCCCACGTCGGCGATAGCCGCGCGTACCGCCTGCGCGGCGGCCAACTCGAACAATTGACCCGTGATCATTCGTTCATTGCGGAGCAAGTTCGGCAGGGCCGAATGACGCAGTTAGAGGCCGGCCGCAGCGGCTTGCAGAATGTGCTCCTGCGCGCACTCGGGACCTCGCCGAAAGTCGATGTGGAAATTACGGAAGAGCTGATCCTGGATGGAGATATCGTGCTGCTTTGTTCCGATGGCCTCACGCGGGAATTAACCGACGCGCGGATTGCGGCCATCCTCGGCAGCTGTGACGAGGCGCAGGAAGCCGCGGATCGGCTCGTCGAGGCAGCGAAGCAGGCCGGCGGAGGCGATAACATTACCGCGATCGTGTTGCGGCGCGACGCAAACTCCCGAAACTCGTTCGCGCGCATGTTCCGCATCGGCAGATGAATAAGAAACTCGGGAAATTGATTCGGTCGGGGAGACGCCCATGCCCAAGCTGGTTTTGAAGTTCGAAAACGCGGTTCTCCAGGAAGTGCCCGTGAGCTCGAAAGAAGTCAGCATCGGGCGCTCGCCGGATAACGCGCTCGTGATCGATAACCCCGCGGTATCGCACTATCACGCGCGCGTCTTCAACGAAGAAGGCCGGATCATGCTGGAAGACTTCGGAAGCTTGAATGGGACATTCGTCAACGGCCAGCGCGTAAAGATGATCGCTCTGAAGCACGGGGATTCCGTCGCGGTCGGAAAGCACACGATCGTGGTTTCCGACTCGCGCGACCTGGATGGATTTGCGTCGTCGTACGCGGCGAAGCCCGCGGCGCCGAAACTGAATGAGACCGTCATCCTCGACACCAAGGAGCGGCGCGCGTTCATGCAGCAGGTCGCGGCCGGAGGCGAGAGCGCGCAGGTGGCGCCGGCGCGGCTGAAAGTGCCCACACTCGTGGTGCGCAAAGGCAAAACCAGCCAAAAAGAATACCCGCTCACGGACAAGCTGACGGTGGTCGGGAAATCCACGATGGCCACGGTGAAGCTGACCAGTTGGTTCGCGCCGCGGGTGGCGGCGCAGATCAACCGGCGCGAAGACCAATCCTATTACCTGGGCCCCGCCGATAAGGTGCCGAGCGTCAACGGCCGTCCGATCGATCGCCCGACAAAACTTTCGCCGGGCGATGTGATCGATGTGGCCGGCGTTCAGTTGGAGTTTGTTTACCGCGATTGAGCGATTCGGCGCTGCTATCCCGCAGTCGCTTTGGCCGCCGAACCCTTCACGTATGTATCCAGAAACTGTTTCGTGAGCGCCCAGGCCAGACCCGCCGCCGCGTCGTGATAGCTTGCTCGCGCGTCGCAGAAAAACCCGTGGTCGGCATAGGAAACCAGCACGTTGACGAATTGCTTTTTCGCTTTGGTCAACGCATCGACTACCGCATGGCGATGCTCCGCCGAGATGTGCTGATCGAGCCCGCCCCAAAAGAGCAGGATCGGAGCGTGCAGGTCGGCTGCGCGATGCAGATATTGTTGCGCGATTCCCCCGCCGTAAAACGAGATGGAAGCTTGCAGCGGGAGAGCCGCGTCCGCGAGATAGGACGCACGCCCGCCCATGCAGAAGCCGATGCTGGCAACGCGGCCCGCGGCTACCTGGTCGTGCGCCCGGAGCCAGTCGTATGCGGCGCGCATATCCGCCACCTGGCCCTCTTCCGTGAGTGCCTGCATGTGCGGCATGACCGCGGGGAAATTATCGTAGCCGCTCTCGAATCCCGGCGCGGTCCGGTGAAATAGCTCCGGCGCGATGGCGACGTAGCCTTCGCGCGCGATGCGCTCGGTCACGTCGCGAATGTGAGCATTCACCCCAAACGCTTCCTGCAGCACGAGCATGCCCGGATATTTGCCGGGTTCGGCCGGACGCGCGACGTATGCGTTCATCGATGTGCCGTCGGAAACGTTCAGTGAAACTTTCTGGGTGGCGATCTTTGCGGTCATTTTTCTTCCTCCATTGCGTACGCTATAAGGCTCCCGTAGCATAATCACTCCGGCTCGAAATTCGAAGAAAGTTATGCAGCCGAACCCGCGGCATGCTGCCCGTATGGGCGGTCGTTGCCACATTCAGTATCCGAAGATCGTCACCTGAGCGAATCGACTGCTACGCCGGCGCGCGCCGCGCCGATGATATGATTTGAATCAACGATTCCACTGGAGAGACCCATGGCAGAGCCATCCAAAGAAGAGTTACTCGCACGCATCGCCGAACTGGAAAGGCAGACCACGGGGCGGCCGCGAGGCAGCCTGGAATTTCGCGTGGGCGAAAAGGGCGGCGTGAGCGTGTACGGGTTGGGCCGGTTCCCGGTGACACTCTATTACGAGCAATGGGTCCGGCTGCTCGACGCCGCGGACGCGCTGCGGAAATTCCTCGAGGAAAATAAGGGCCGTCTCAAGTTGAAGACGCCCGCGCAGTAGCCGTCGCTCGGATCTGGAGCGGGATTCACCCGCTGCACGACGCGCGTTGAGCCCATGCGCCAAGTGGCGTAGGATGCTCGGCAAATGAAGTGCCGGTCGCCGGCGCGCGCGGCGCATCCTTAAAGAACAGCGTAGAGGAGAGAATCCAATGCCGAAATTCGTCATCGAGCGAAATATCCCGGGCGCGGGGAAATTGAGTGCTTCCGAATTGCAGGCAGTTTCGGAAAAGTCCTGTTCCGTGCTGGGAAAGTTGGGTCCCCAGATCCAATGGGTGCAGAGCTACGTCACGGACGACAAGATCTATTGTGTGTATATCGCGCCGAATGAAGAGATCGTCCGGGAGCACGCCCGGCAAGGCGGCTTTCCGGTAAATAAGATTTCGCAGGTGCGGTCGGTGATCGATCCCACGTCCGCGGAAGGCGCGGGTCGCGCGGCGGGAAATATTTAACGTGCGGGAATCGCGTCCGGCGGTTTAGCACTAACGCCAACCTCGAATCGATCTAGCTCTGTATCATGCCTGGTGGAGCGCATCAATTCCTCTTGGCGGCTTGGCGGAGCCGCGCTTTCACGGTCGTTTGGGTGAGACTCCCAGGAAGCGGCTTATCGAGAGGGAAGTGGACCGTGCCCTTGGAATTGCGAAACACCTTGAGTGCGCCTTTGAACTGCTCGATCACCGTGGCGCGGGGAAAAGGCCGCGGTGATCTGAGAACGCAGCGTACCAGACGAGCGCGCTAGGCTTCGCTGATAAATTTCGTGACCAGGCACGCTTCGAGGCCTTCGATTCCTTCCTCGGAGCCGTGGCCGCTCTCCTTCACGCCGCCGAAGGGCGATTCGGGCACGGAAATCTGAAACGTATTCACTCCCACCATTCCCGCTTCGAGTTTTTCGCCGAGCAGCTTCGCGCGATGCGCCGATCCGGTGAAGGCAAACGCGGCCAGGCCGTAAGGCAGGCGATTGGCTTCCCGGATCACCGCGTCGAAATCGGAGAACGGATTAAGCACCGCCACTGGGCCGAACGGCTCTTCGTTCATGATGCGCGCGGAATTTGGCGCGTCGGAAAGAACCGTGGGCGCGTAGAAATATCCCGGGCTGCGAAGGCGCGCGCCGCCGGCGTGGATTTTGGCGCCATGTTGCTTGGCATCGGCGATAAAGCCTTCGATCGCGACCAGGCGCCGCGCGTGGATCAGGGGCCCCATCTGTGTCTGATCATCGAGGCCATCGCCCACCACCACGGCGTTTGCACGCGCCGTAAAGCCTTCCACGAACCGATTGTAGATTTTCTCGTGCGCGTAGAAACGCGTCGGCGAGACGCAAACCTGGCCCGCGTTGCGATATTTCGCCGCAACACACATATCGAGCACCTGATCTACGTCCACATCGTCGAAGACCAGCACGGGCGCATGCCCGCCCAGCTCCATCGTCGTGCGTTTCATGCCTTCGGCGGCGAGCTTCATCAGATGCTTGCCCACCGGAATCGAACCGGTGAACGAAACTTTGCGTATCACGGGCGAAGCGAGCAGATAGGTTGAAATTTCCGCCGGAACGCCGAACACGATCGAGAGCACGTTTTCCGGCAGGCCCGCTTCCATTAGGCAGCGAGCAACGGCCAGCGCCGACGCGGGAGTTTCTTCGGCGGGCTTCAGAATCACCGAGCAGCCTGCGCCGAGGGCGGATCCGATTTTGCGCGCGGGATTGCCGAGCGGGAAATTCCACGGCGCGAAAGCGGCCACCGGCCCGACCGGCTCTTTAACGATGGCCAGGCGAGTGCCTGGGGCCCGCTGAGGCAGGACGCGCCCATAGGCGCGGCGGCCCTCTTCGGCGTACCACTCGAAGATGTTGGCCGACATTTGCACTTCGATGCGCGTCTCGGCGATGCGCTTGCCGGATTCGGTGGTAGCGATGCGCGCGATTTCTTCGGCGCGCGAGCGCATCAGGTCCGCGGCCTTCTTCAAGATTTTGCCGCGCTGGTCGGGGAACACGGCGCGCCACGTTTCGAAGCCTTTTTGCGCTGCGGCGAGCGCGCGATCGAGATCGGCGGTGGTGGCGTGCGGAAGCCGTCCAATGGCCTCCTCGGTAGCGGGATTGATCACTGGAGAAGTTCTGCGGTCACCCGGTGCAACCCATTCGCCGCCGATGAATAGCCCGAGTTCCGCGTAATCCGCCGCCAGTTGCGTTGCCATCAGAGCGCTCCTCAGTATTGATAGCGCGATAATTTCACTTCGGGGTGTGGCCGTCAAGATTACCGCGGGTCGACCGCATGCGTATTTCGTGCCTATGAAATCAAGGCCGTGGGGTTAGTGACGCACATGCGGCGGACGTCGGCGGGCTTGAACCCCGCGTCGAGCATTTTCTGCGCGAACATGGCAAAGCCCTCGGCGACGGGCGGATTGATAGTTTGTCCTAGATCCGTAGAGAGCACGATGCGCTCGGGGCCGACTTTGCGGACGCTGGCGTAATACGCATCCCACGGCGCTTTGTTCGTGTACATGGTGGTGAAGCAGTGCTCGATCATCGCGCCCATGTTGGCGACTTCGAGCTGCTCGTCGGCGGTCATACTCTGCGACGGAAATTCGGCGTGGGTGACCAGCACGCGCTTGAGCCCCATTTCCTTTGACGTTTTCACCAGCTCGCGGATTTCTTTTTTCGAAAGATGGCCGGTGGCGAGGATCATGTCGTGCTTGGCGATCAGTTCCAGGCAGCCGCGCGTAGCGGCGCTGACGTTGCCGCTGGAATCGAGCACGGATAGCGGCGGAGGCGCTATTCCGGTGGCGGAAAGCTCGCGCTGAATTTTGGCCCAAAAGGGGAGCTTGTCGGTAGGGCCGTCGGAGCGGCCGGCAGTTTCGTTGGCGGCATCGACGGTGGGCATCCACACGACTTTGTTGCCGGAGCGGCCGGCGATTTCAAGCGCGACGGGATTCAGCCCGCCGACGCTGTGGTTCAGCGTGATCGCGCCCATGGCCTTGATTCCGGGTACGGCTTTAGTGACCACCTTGGCCCGTTCATAAGTGGGCGCATAGTGCGACTTCAGCACGAAGCCTTTCAGTTTGTGCGCGAGAAACTCCTTGGCGAGATCGAGATCGTCGATGCGTCGCGCGATCACGTCGGGCGCGACGTGGACTTGCAGGTCGTATCCGCCCTCGATTGCCTGCCATGCCGCGTCGCGAATGGCGATCGGAGCCGCGGCGGTTTCAGGAGCCATGTTGGTGTTCCTCTTTCCTCTTCCAAATTCTGCGATGATCGGCGGCCGTTACAGGCCGAAATCGCGCAGCATGAGAACCGAGCAGTCTGACAAGGCGAACTGGGCGGTGTCAACACCCATTCCAGCGTGTGGATGAGCGCTCTTCGTGTTCACGAGCTCCGGCGCCCAGCCTTCGCCCAAATAAATCACCTCAACGTGGCGACTGGACCTCGGCAGGTTTTGTTTTGCGAGTCGCGTCTATCCGCCGGAGCCGAGCTTCCGCTTGCGGTGCAGCTTGATGGCGGATGACCGCAAAGTTTCGGGGACGTTCTTGTTGGCGCAGAGTTTCGCGAGGTCGGTAGCCGTGAGCCGCGGAAAGAGATGCAGGGACACGTCGAGGGGCGTCTTGGGATTGTTCACGAGATTGCGAACCACCGAATAGCTCTTCATAAACGAGCGCGTCAGCGAGATCGCGCGCAGCGTCTCGGCGGGAAGATTGCTCATCGACGCGAAGCTTTCCACTTCCGTGTCGGTCAAGCGAGGCGATTGCAGCACGCAGCGTTGCACGAGCTTGTTGGGATCGCGAATCAGAAACATGCGCTCGGAACGCCCGCCTTTAAGAGCCAGCGTGAGCCGCTGGACTACGTTCATATGCGCCAGCCTCTGCTGCAGCGTCTCGCGTTTAGCCTTGTCCGGCTCGATTTCCGCGGCCACCTCTTCGATCTCATTCATGGCCATCGCGCCCTTCTGCATTTCGTTCAGCAGATCGCGCTGCTCGGCTGTGGGTGCTTTGGACTTGTGCAACGCCATCACCAGCTGCGGATCGCTGATCAGCCGGTCCAGATCGTCGAGGAGCGCCTGGATACCCGAGGGACTGAGGTAGGGTACGACGCGAGTGACGTCGGACGTGGGGCACGCCCGGTTTTTCGCGAGCACATCCGCAACACCGGGCTTGTCTCCGAGATTGTCCGAACAATAGGCGCTGAGGTGTGGATCGACTTCCGGGCGGGCTAACGCTTCGAGGAAGTGCTGCACAGGCTGTGTGAGCAGCACGCCTTGCGCCCGCTCGGCAATATTGGAATCGGCGTCGAACGCAAGCACCGCCAAAAGTTCGATGCGCTCGTCGGCCCCAAGCGGAACGCTGCCCGCGCAGACCGCCAGCTTCTGTTCCGGGCGAGCGTGCCCGGAGCAGATCTGCGCGCGCAGTTCGTTGCTAATGAGAACCTCCGGAGGAAAGGCCCGCGTCGCCGCGGGTCAGCGTGATGGCTCCGGGCTGGCCCGGCGTCCCGATCGGCGGAACAGTCTGGCCGTTCAACTCGAGCAGCACGGCGCTGGAGTCGCTGCAAGACACGTCAAACGTCTCGTGCGCCTCGAACTGCTTCACGTCGTTCACTCGAACGGCGCCGTCGAAGACCATATGCCCGTCGGCGACGATTTTCACGTTCGCCGCTTTTCCGGCTTCCAGTTTCAGCACGAGCGGCGCGGATCTCGCGGCGGTGGTCGCGCTTATACCGGGGGCTGCGGCCGCGGAGCCGCGCGGCGTGGATATCGCTTGTGCCGATGGCTTCGCGGCGGGAGCGCCGTCACTCTGAACGTGGCTCCGATACATTCGCGCGGCCGCCGCTGAAGCATCGTGCGTCCCGGCAATAATTTTTGCCCGGTAGCTAACTGCCAGCGCGGCGGCCACAATCAAAATCACCAGCACAGCGAACGCAGCTGCGGCAGGTCTCCAGTTCCTCGATGTATTTTCCACCGGCCCGCCTGCCGAGCGCGCGGGCAGCACAGCGTGATGCGAGCTGCCGTTGCCTTGCGTGTCGAGGTCGTACTCCGCCACCAGGCTGTCTTCATCCATGCCTAAATAGCGGGCGATCGAGCGAATGAATCCGCGATTGAAAACGCCTCCGGGAAGCTGATCCCAGCGTTCGTTCTCGATCGCTTCGAGAAAGCGGGTGTTGATGCGGGTGGCGGCAGCGATCTCGTCGAGGGAGACACCCCGCATCTCGCGTTCACGCCTGAGGTGCTCGCCGAAAGGAGTTGAAGACATCAGGGACCTGGAAAAAATATAGGCGGGAGCAACGGGAGTGTCAATGCGCTCCAAAGAGCGGCAGGATGGCAGACGTTTGCTCAACGACGAGAAACTCGGCCCTTTGCGCAATTTGTCGTGAATGGCCCTGCAGTCGCGATGGTTTCGGGTCCCGCAGCCGATTGTGATGCGGCTTTCGGCAATGGCGCAGGAATGGGCGTTGCAGTACGCGAAAACGGTTCACTATAATCCGTCATGTTGCCCCCCGAATCCCAAGACGCGAAACACTTCGCTGCCGCCGAGTCTGCCCGAAGGCCGGCGGATAACCCTTTCCCTGGCGTCGAACGCCGGCGGCACGCGCCGGTTTCCGTCGATTTTCCCGATAAAAGCGAAGTCACGCTGTTTCATGAGCTTGGCAAGGCGCTCACGTCTTCGCTGCAGCTTGACCAGGTGCTGCGCACCATAATGGAAAAAATCAACGAGGTGCTGCGTCCGGACACATGGTCGCTTTTGCTCATGGATTCCGAAAAGCAGGAGCTGTATTTCCAGATCGCCACCGGCCAGGGAGCGGATGCGCTCCGGGACGTCCGGATCAAGGTCGGTCAAGGTCTGGCGGGATGGGTGGCGCAATCGGGCGAAGCCGTAGTGGTGCCGGACACGAGCCAGGATTCGCGCTTCTTCGGCCAGGTGGACGAGCGCACGCATCTGGCTACGAAATCGATCGTTGCCGTGCCGGTGCGCTTTCGCGATCAGTGCCTCGGCGTGATCGAGTTGATCAACTGCATCGGCCCCGATGGTTTCAGCCAGCGCGATCTTGCACTGCTCGAAGCGCTCGCGGATTACGCCGCGATTGCGATTGAAAACGCGCGTCACGTACAGCGCATCCACGAGCTAACCATCACCGACGACTGCACCAGCCTGTATAACGCGCGGCATTTGAATTTCATGCTCGATACGGAGATTTACCGTTCGCACCGCTACGCCTTCGAATTTTCCCTCATCTTCATCGACCTCGATCACTTCAAGAGCGTCAACGATACGCACGGTCACTTAATGGGCTCGAAACTGCTGAACGAAATCGGCTCGGCGATTAAGGACCATTGCCGGCTGATCGATCTGGCGTTCCGTTACGGCGGGGACGAATTCGTCGTGCTGCTGCCGCAAACTTCGAAAGACAACGCCCTCGGTGTCGCTCATCGGTTGCACGATCTGATCGGCAAGACCGTCTGGTTGAAGGATACGGGACTGAACGTTCACCTGACCGCCAGCGTTGGCGTCGCGTCGTATCCCAGCGACTCACGAACCAAAGCTGAGTTGCTGCACCTCGCCGATGAGGCGATGTACCTGGTGAAGAATTCCACTCGCGACAACGTGGCCGCTGCCGGCACTGGCATTGTCCCCTGCCACGAATAGCGGTATGGATCCTCTAAGTTGTGCTATTTTTCGCCCTTTGCCGTTTCCGCTCAATGACCACATGCGGCGCTCGGTCGAGAGTCACTTCCGAAACTACAAACACTTCAGTTGGACGGAAACTTTCTTTCTTCAGGTCATTTACACGTCTGGCTCAGTCTGAGTAGCCCAGGCACCGGCACTGTGTGCAATTGTGAGAATGGCGGTCGCTTGCACGTCGTGATTTGGATACATCATGATGTCCATCCGCGGTTGTGGCGCGCAAACCACTTCCCTATACTCAGCTTCTAATTAACAAGGGAGGCGCGGAATTTGCGCAATCGTGACGCAGCGCGTTATGCCCGCTGGTCGGCCATGGCCGCGGGGCTGATCGTACTGGTCGTGATCGGCGCATACGCGTACCGGGCGGCGCTGCGGGCCAGGGCGCGGCGGCGTATGCCCGCCCCTGTTCCCGCGAGCGTCGAGCGCAAGTCAGCCGAGTTCACGTACAAATCCGTAGACCAGGGCCGCACGCTCTTCACGTTGCGCGCTTCCGAAGTAACGCAGTTCAAGGATCATGGCCGAGCGCTGCTGCAAGACGTCTGGATCACCATCTACGGCCGCGACGGAAACCAGAACGACAATATCCACACCCGCGAGTGCAGCTTCGATCCGCAATCCGGCGGAGCCCGCTGCCGGGGCAGTGTCCAGATCGAAATCCAGTCGGCCGAGCCTGCCGCCGCCGTTGGCGCCGGGAGTTCCGCGCTCGCGCTCCAGACCAGCGACTTGACGTTCGACCGCGGGACGGGCGACGCCTCGACGTCCGCGCCCGTCCAGTTCACGTTCCCGGGCGGCAGCGGAAGCGGAGTCGGCGTGGATTACAGCACTCGTAAGGCAACGGTGCGCGTCGAGCGCGCGATTCGATTTCAGCTCGCGGCATCGGATAAGACGGGCGGCTTGCCGGTGACCGCGACCGGTAGCAGTCTCGAAATACATCGTGACGCACGGACTGCGGTGCTGAATGGGCCGGTGGATGTCCGCGAGGGCCAGCGCGCGCTATCGGCGCGGCAGATTGCGGTGGAATTTGACGCGACGAACCACGCGCGGCGTGTGCTCGTTAACGGACAGCCGGAAATTCGAGCCAACGAAAACGGCAGTGCGATAGCTCTATCCGCGTCGCAATTCGAAGCAGCTCTGAATCCCGCTGGATGGATCGAACGCATCGTCGCGAATGGCAACGTCCGGGCCGCGCGCCAGGCCGATCGCACCACGAGCCGATTTTCCGCTGGGCGCGTTGAGTTCGCGATGATTCCACAGCGAAACCTGGTTCAGACCATGATGGCCACGCAAGGCGTGGAGGCGCAAGCGCGGCAAGGCGCTCAATCGGACACGCTGCGGACCGCGGCCTTGCAGATCGCGTTTGCGCCCGCGGTAGATACGTCGAAATCCGCGGCGAAAGCAGCGCCCAACGAAATCGCGCACCAGCGGATCGAGAGCGCCGAGACGCTTGCGCCGGCAACCATGGAACTGACGAAAGGCGGCGAGACCACCACGCTCACTGCGCAGAAACTCGCCGCCGAGGTTGGCCGCAACGGCGCGATCGAGAAGCTTTTCGCTCATTCCGGCGTAACCATTCGGAGGCAAACCGACGCCGGAGTGCCGCAAACCATTTCTGCTCCGGAGCTGGCCGTCACCGTTGGCTCGCGCGGGCAATGGAGAGCTGCGGATGCCACGGGCGGCGTGCGCATGCAACAGGGCGACCAGCAGGCCACGGCGAATAGCGCTCGCATCGATCGCGCCACGAACGCCATTCGCCTGGAAGGCTCGCCTTCAATTATCGATCGCGAGAGCCGAACCACCGCGCAAGGCATGGCATTCAACCAGCAATCCGGCGTACTGGAGGCCAGCGGCGGAGTGATTTCCACCTATCTGCCCTCCGCCGATCAGCAGGCCGTGAGCCTCGGTGCTGGCCCGGCGCACATTTCGGCAGACGCGCTGACCGGCTCCGCGACTTCCGGACAGATCACGTACTCGGGGCACGTGCGATTATGGCAAGGCCAGTCCATATTAGAAGCGGATCGCATCGACGTTTGGCGAGACCTGAAGAAAATGCAGGCTTCCGGCAACGTGGTGGCTGTTTTCCCGCAAAGCGCAGCGGGCCCATCGATTCCGAAATTCCCGAGGCCCGTAAACAAGCCGGCCGATGGTTCCGATCCCGCTCGGTGGAAGATTCGCGCGCCGCTTCTGACCTATTGGGCCGGCGAAGGCAGGGCGCGCCTGGAGGACGGAGTCGTCGCCGATTCCAGTCAGGGAACGCTGCATTCGCAGACTTTGGATGTGTACTTCGGCCAGCCGGTGAACCCATCGGGGGAGCCAGCCGGCGGCCAACCTGAGACCCTGGCAAAGACCCGTGGGACGCGGCAATTAGAACGCGCCATTGCGCAGGGCGGCGTGGTCATCGAGCAGGGCGACCGGAAAGGCATGGCCCAGCGAGCGGAGTACACCGCGTCGGACGGAAAATTCGTTCTTTCCGGCGGGGAACCCACCATTACTGACGGTTCCAGCAACACCGCTACCGGCACTTCGTTGACCTTCTATGTGGCGAGTGATACGATTTTAATTGATTCGCAGGAAGGTTCGCGCACTCTGACACGGCATAAGGTTGAGAAATGAACCGGCATGTTGAAGCTCCGGGCCGTCGATCTTAGGAAATCGTATCGAGGACGCAAGGTCGTCGACGAAGTAAACCTGGATATTCAACAGGGCGAAGTGGTTGGGCTGCTCGGGCCGAACGGCGCCGGTAAGACCACGACTTTTTACATCCTGGTCGGCCTCGCTCGCCCGGACTACGGGCGCGTGCTCTTGGACGCCGAGGACATTACCGACCTTCCCATGTACCTCCGGGCTCGTAGCGGCATTAGCTATCTTCCCCAGGAACCTTCGGTCTTTCGGAAGCTGACCGTTGAAGAGAACCTGCTGGCGGTGCTCGAAACGCTTCCACTTACGCCCGAGCAGCGGCGCGACCGGATCGAGGAGCTTTTGTCGCAGATGGGACTCGAAGGAGTGCGCTATAGCCAATCGTACGTGCTCTCGGGCGGCGAACGCCGCCGGCTCGAGATTGCGCGTTCCATGGTGCTTTCCCCGTCCTTCGTGTTGTTGGACGAACCGTTTGCGGGAATCGATCCGCTCACCGTCGTGGACATTCAGAAGATAATCGCCGATCTGAGCGCGGCCGGAATCGGCGTCCTGATTACCGACCATAACGTGCGCGACACTCTGGCCGTTACCAACCGCGCGTACATCATTAATGGCGGGAAAATTCTCGCGGCCGGCACTCCTTCCACTTTGTCCGACAATCCCGAAGTCCGCCGAATCTACCTGGGCGAAAAGTTTCGCCTCAACTGACATGAACTATCTCGCGCCAAAATTGCACCTCCGCGTCGCGCAAAAGCAAATCCTGACGCCGGGGCTCGTGCAGATGGTCAGCGTGCTGGCTCTCAACCGGCTCGAGCTGCGCGAGATGATCAATCAGGAGATCATGGCCAACCCTGTCCTTGAAGAATTGTCCGAAGAGGCCACGACAGCGGAAAATTACACCGACGAAGCGTTTCTCAAGAAAGAAACGGAAAACGTTCCCGAAGAGCCGGCCGCCAATCCCTTCGACGAATTCGATTTCGGCTCGTTCTTCACCCAGTATCTCGACACTGGTGCCGAGCGCGTGGCCAGCAGCGAGCGTGAGGAAATCGAAAAGCCGTCGTTCGAGAAATTCCTCTCCTCTGTTTCCAGCCTTTCCGATCACCTGGAATGGCAGCTCAGCGTCAGCATCTGCAGCGAAACCGTCCGCGAAATCGCGGACGAAATAGTCGGCAACCTCGACGAAAACGGCTACCTCACGGCCACGCTCGACGAAATCGCGCAAGGTGGCAGCTACTCGATGGAAGACGTGGAAGAGGCGCTCGCCATGGTGCAGGAATTCGACCCGCCCGGAGTTGCGGCGCGCGATCTGCAGGAATGCCTTCTGCTGCAGATCAAGCTGCTCGACCCGCAGAATACCCTCGCTCAGCA
>JAGWRH010000361.1 GCA_028876695.1 Acidobacteriota bacterium
GCTTCGGCCTCCTGCTTGCGGAGCCATGCGAAGTAGCCATCGAGCACTTTCAGCTTATCGAGGTTCGGCATCGGGATGGCTTTGGACGGCGTGTCGAGCTCCATCGCCCGCTGTTTTGAGTTGGTGAACGCGGGCCACGGCTGCAAGCCCTTGCCGTTCGGATTTCCGTACTTGGCGAAGTTCGTCCAATAGGACATGAGCTGCGCGGAGACTTGCCGGTCTTCGGGCGTGGCCGGCATTTCCTTGGTGAAATTGCCGAAGACGTAGGCAATCTCGCTTGCATGCGCCGGACCCCAGTCCTTGAAACGCGGCTGGTCCGGATACTGCGGCCGATGATTGAAATAGTAAACGAACACTTTCCCTTTGCCGGTGTCGGACTGCAGCTTGGCCCAGCTCCAGGTGCTCCACGCAAACGTGACGTCGCGCGCGAGATCGCGGGCCGAGCGCAGCGCCTGCGCGTCCGACGTATCAGGATACGCCGCGAGGATATTACGCGCGAATTCTCCGTAGCCGCGTTCCACGCCGGCTTTGTACTTTTGCGAATCGGTGCTGGCGACGAACAGCGCGCCTTCATCGGCGTTCGTTCCGATCAGGACTGGCGTGTCGTTATATTTTCCCTCCTGGTACAACGTGTATTGATCGCCCAGCAGCGCGTAGCCATCGAAATTCGGCCACCAATGCTGCCTCCCGCCGAGGGCCGGGCCCATGTGCTTATAAATATCAGCGGCGGGCAGCTTTCTCGCATCATCGATGGACGAAACACCGACCTCTTTCAAGAAGGCTTCTCCGTTTGCTTCCGCTTCCCTCAGCGCAGGAACGTCCGCGCCCGCGGCGTGATCTGCTTGCTCGGGACCGAACGAGCCGCCACTCTCCGAGATGGCGCCTTCAAACAGTCCCTTGGCGAGCGGCGAAGCACAAAGCATGCTAACGGAAATGCCTCCCGCGGACTCGCCGAAAATGGTCACCTTATTTGGATTGCCGCCAAACGCGGCGATATTGCGCTTCACCCATTTGAGGCCCGCGATCTGATCGAGCAGGCCGTAGTTGCCCGAATGGCCGCCCTGCTCCCTGGTGAGTTCAGGATCGGCCAGAAAACCGAGCGGGCCAAGGCGATAAGCGATGCTGACGTACACGACGCCCTTTTTCGCGAGGTTTTCGCCGTCGTAGGACCCCATCGAGGTGGCGCCGATCGTGAAGCCGCCACCGTAAATCCAAACCATCACCGGCAGGCGGGCGCTTGCGGATTTCGCAGGGGTCCAAACATTCAGGTAGAGGCAATCTTCGCTGGGCGTGACCGGATCGAGGCCGAGCGCGCGTTCGACGATCGGGACCTGCATGCACGCGTCCGCGAATTTTTCGGCATGGAGCACGCCTTTCCAGGGCTTAGGCGGCTGCGGCGCTCGCCAGCGCAACGCACCGAGTGGCGGCGCGGCGAAGGGAATGCCTTTGTACACGCGGACGCCGTTCACCACGGTGCCTTGCACCAGACCCGATTGCGTGCGCACCGGCGCGGGAGCTTGCGCGAAAGCGGCGGAAGCGCACAGTAACGCCAACGCCGCAAACGGCATTGAGAATATTTTGGCGGGTTTCATTTGGGACTCCTTCAACGGGACGTCTCGCGGCGCGGGTCGGTGCATCGCGGCGTGCCGTCTTTAGCAGACGGACGGCTATGTCCAGCCCGGACGGGGGGATTCTACTCCCGTTTTGCGCGGGACGAACAGTGGCTTCAGGGCTTCCTGACGGCAAGTTCGGGAGGGCGCTTGCGCGCGGTGCGTTTGCCGGTGTGGCCCGGGAAGCGCGAGAGCACTGCGCCATCCCACAGACGAATGAGGCGCTGCTGGAAAAGCCAGCGGCCAGAGGATTTCACGAGTTGATCCTCGTAATACCCGGCGAAGCGGACGATGTACGGCGGTTCGCCGCGACATTCGGTGACGAAAACAAAGGAGCGCGCGGAGCACTTCGAGCCGCGGCCTTCAACCAGCAACTGCGACACATGATGCTGGCGGCCGGGAAAGTTCGGCACGTTGCGGAAGTGCTCGGCGAGGGCGCGAATGCTGGCGGCACCCTCCCAGCGGTCGGGCTCCTCAAAAACTTCCTCGATGACCACGGCCGTACGAGTAAAGCAAGCGACGAAGGCGTCCACGTCGCCGGTGTCGAGAGCCCAAGCGTAGCGAGCGAGCAGGTCACCGATGGCGATCCGATCTTTCGCGGTGAGCGGCGTGGCGGCCATGTTCTGATTCCTTGTCTGAAATCACGGAGCGGCTCAGTAGCCGATGGTGAAGCGATCGCGGTGAACCCTCGGGTGCTCCAGCTCGTCCACCATAGCCATGGCGTAATCTTCAACGGAGATGCGGCTCGCGCCTTTGGCATCGGCGATCACATGATCGTGTCCAAGGCGGAATTTTCCGGTGCGCGCGCCGGGAGCGATCATCACGGCAGGCGAGAAAAATGCCCAGTCGAGGCCCGGCTCTTTTTTCAGCATGTAGAAAAGCTCGCGGACGCC
>JAGWRH010000362.1 GCA_028876695.1 Acidobacteriota bacterium
GAAAACGCCGAGACCGTTGACCATGGTGGTGTGCGAGTCGGTGCCGACGAGCGAATCGGGAAAGGCGAACAAGGCGCCGTCCCGCGGTTCGCCGAAGACAACGCGCGCGAGATACTCGAGATTCACCTGATGACAGATGCCGGTGTCCGGCGGCACCACGCGGAAACTTTGCAGGCTCTGCTGGCCCCAGCGCAGAAACGCGTAGCGTTCGATATTGCGCTGCAGCTCCATTTCCGCGTTGACCTTGAACGCATCGGTTGTGCCGAATTTGTCCACTTGCACGGAATGATCGATCACGAGCTCCGCCGGCAGCAGCGGATTGATTTTCTTCGGATCGCCGCCGAGCTTGCGGATCGCGTCGCGCATGGCCGCGAGATCGACGACGGCGGGCACGCCCGTGAAGTCCTGCAGCAAGACGCGCGCGGGCATGAAGGAGACTTCCCTGGCGGCGTCGGCGGCCGGCTTCCAGGAAGCGAGCGCCTTGATGTCTTCGGCATGAACGAAGTGGGCGTCTTCATGCCGAAGCAGGTTTTCGAGCAAAACCTTGAGCGAAAACGGCAATCGCGCGACGTTGGCGGCCTCGTCGAGTGCGGCCAAGCGGTAGATTTTGTAGGATTTATCGCCAACGCGCAGCGGCGCGAGCGTGGAAAAGGAATCTTTCGATCGAGTGCTCATGCTGGGACGAGTTTCTCCTGTACGTTGAAAGCAGATAGTCTAGCGCAATCGCGGTGCTTCGGCGTCAAATTCAGGAACTTGAAGAGGCGGTGCGGAAGAGGATGTGAGAGGGTGCGGATTTGTGTCGATCTGGAGGAGGTGCGAGCGAATGCTTTCAGCATTTTAGAGGCTGTTTTGAATGACGAGGTGTGTCGATCTGGCGGCGCTGCAAGAACGCGTACGGCTAAGCTCAGCGGGGCAAAAGCGATCGAGTGCTGCAAGCGGCGCCTCCTTCCTCAGACCCGGCGACGGCAGCAAGGTCTTACTTCCACGCTAGCATACGCGTCAAGGGTCCGCAGATTTGCGTATGGCGTAAAAAGATGAGAGGGCGAGGCTTACGGCGAAAAATTCGGCGAGAAACGATGCGAAATTTAGGGGGTTTCGCAGAGGTGGCCCGCGCGGATGGGTGCGAGTGCCCCTCGAATGATCCGCGGATATTCGAAGAATGTCGCTGCGTCCTGTGGACTCCGCGACGGCCTGCGGCAACAAGGTAAGGGCGCTACGCGCCCGCTTCTTTACGGCAGGGCATAAAACGCCCTGCCTCCCCGCACTTCCACCCCAAAGCGGAAGACCCTGCCTGCGGCAGGCAGGCGCTTTGGGGACCCCGCTGAAGTGCGGGGCTTCCACAATCGGCGTCAGCGCGACGTACCGGGCGCATAGGCCGGGCGCAGAGGGCAGGTGCGGCAACCGGCGTAAAAAGATGAGAGGGCGAGGCCCACCGCAGAAAATTCGGCGAGACAAAGACGCGAGATTTAGGCAGTTTTGCGAGCGCCGACAATGCCACACGAGTGCATGCGGCGAGCACCAGGGCAAAGCTGCCGGGCTAAAGCCCGCCGCTACGTTAAAACCGGTCGCGGAGGAGACGCGAGGTTTGGGGGTCGCGGTGACGACAGCCGGCATTGCGAGATGCAATGGCGAAAATCTGCACCCTTCGCGAACGGCCACTTAGGATGCGGCAGCGGGCGATCGAAGGTAGCAGCCGCTGCAAGGGGAATCCTTCGGCGCTGCGCGCCGCAGAATGAGAGCGCGCCATGAGCGATTTTCGAATATAGTCCGCGGCAATGGCGGAAGGACATTCCGAGCGGGAACGGCGGCGGATGGCGCAGCGGTATGCCGGAATGAGCGACGAGGAGCTGCGGGAGCTCGCCGGTGATGCGCAGTTACTCACGCACGACGCGCAAGCGGCGCTACGAGCCGAACTTTCGCGCCGAGGACTGGAGATTCCGGTCTCGGACATGCGGCTCGCGCGCCCACCCAGCGGACCGGTTGTTCTTCGACGATACTTATGGCTGCATGAGGCGCTGGTAGCCCAATCTCTCCTCGACTCGGCCGGCATCGACGGCGTGCTCGGGGATGAACATACGATCCGCATGGAGTGGTTCTGGTCGCTTGCGCTCGGCGAAGTGAAGCTGTGGGTGCGAGTGGAAGACGCTGCCGATGCCACGAATTTGCTCGATCAGGAACCCATCGAGTCGTTTGTCGCTCCGGGACTGGGCGAGTATGTTCAACCGCGGTGCCCGAATTGTGGATCGCTTGAAGTTTCTTACCGTCAATTGCTGAAACGGCTCGCTTATTCCAGTCTGGCGCTTTTCTGGCTGTTGAGCTTTGTGCCGCCGGTGGCATTTCGAGAGCCGGCGTGGAGGTGTCGCGCGTGCGGGTATTCATGGGAAGATCACGGCGAAACAGACGGTCGGGCCCGAGGAGAATCCTGACGGGCGTTGAAGATCGGCGGAGCGCGTGTCAAACTACGGCGGATCGCGAAACGCGATTATCGAGGTGTTTATGCGAACTAAAAACGTGCGAACAGCGGCGATAGGAGCGGCGGCGAGAGCTTCGCTGATGCTCGTGATTCTCACTGTCGCTGCGATAGGGCTGTCGGTGGCAGGCGCGGAAGGGGCGCAAGCGACAAAGGCGAAAGCGAAAGGGCCCGATCTGCCATACAAGACGATCGATCATCCGCAATTTGTTTCAGCGTCACAGGCGAGTTTTCTGGGCCCGAAGGATATCGTGCTGGGCGTGACAGACGGCAAGACGGCCAAGGCGTATCCCGCGGCGATTTTGTCACAGCACGGAGTGGTACAGGACAGCACGGCGGACGGACCGATTGCGATCACCTGGTGAGGGTACTGCAATACGGCCCTCGTGTTCAGGGCCGAAGCGAACGGCAAGGCGCTGCAATTCGATACCGCTGGGCTGATCGGAAGCAACGAGGTGTTCAAGGACCGGCAGACCGGGAGCCGGTGGCAACAATCGTCGGTGGAAGCGATTTCCGGCCCGCTCAAGGGCACGCATTTGGCGCTGTATCCGTTTCTGGAGACGACCTGGAGCGAATGGCGCACGCAGCACCCGGATACGCAGGTGCTGAAGCCGCTGCCGGGTTACGCGGAGCGGATGCCGGCGGAGAACGCGATCATCAATCAAGGAATCTCGGGGATGGCGGGACCCGCGCCGTTTTCCAGCTTCGGCCACGATACCCGGTTGCGGCCGCGTGACACCGTTGTGGGGTTAGAAACGGGCGGAGCGGTGAAAGCGTACCCGATCAGCGCGCTCGACAAAGTGCGCGTGGTGAACGATCGCGTGGGAACGAGTCCGGTGTTAATCGTGCACCAACCGGCCTCCGATACGACGACGGCATTCATCGCCGAGGCGAATGGAAAGCTGCTGCGCTTTCGGGCCGCGGATGCCAATGCGGATCGTCTGACGGATGAGGAAACGCATTCGACCTGGACAGCGTACGGCGAGTGCGTTTCGGGAAAGCTCAAAGGCACGCATTTGAAAGAGCTGATCCTGGAGCCGGAGTTCTGGTTCTCCTGGTCGGAGTTTCATCCCAAAACCGGGTTGTACGTTCCGGCCGTAAAGAGCAAATCCTAGGAAAAACAGCACGCACAGCGGAGCGATCGAGGGGACGTGGGTCAGCTTGAATTTCCACCTCTTTCCACGCCAAAGCGGAAGACCGCTTTGGGGCCCCGGCTTGTGTCCCGATCAAGGAAATTCAAAGTGGCCGGCGCAGCGATCGAGAGCTCCGATGCGCAGTGGCCATGGCGGGTGTATGATCCGTGCCGTTGTGGTGCGAGACGAATTGACCAGCACGATTTATTTTGGAAAAGGAGCAATCGACATGATTACACGACGCGAGATGAATACCGCACTGGTGGCAGCTGTCGCCGGGTTTCTTACATCGGGAGCCGATGCGTTCGCCGGGGCGCAGGCGCCGGAGCAACGGGAGAGCGGTCATGGACAGACGCATATGCGTGGGCCGTCTCCGGTGAAGACATTGATGCAGGAACCGCTGGGCGATATTCCGAATCCGGAAGTTAGCGTGATCACGCTGACCGTGGCTCCGGGAGCGGTTTCGCCGGCGCACGAGCACATCGGGCCGGTGTTCGCGTACATTCTGGAGGGCGAGATCGAAAACCAGGTCGAGCCCAATCCGCCGAAGACGTACAAGCCGGGAGATTATTTCTACGAGCCAGCGATGCACGTTCACAAGATGCTGAAGAATTTGAGCAAGACCAAGCCCGCCAAGCTGCTGATTTTTCAGGTGGCAGAGAAAGGCAAGCAGTTCACTGTCGGCGTCAAATCGTGACCGCGCAGTTGCCGGTGCGTCGAGGGAACCTAGACGGCGAAATCCGCGAGGACACCGAAGGATGATCGAGAAGGCGGTGGAAATTTGGACGGAGGACGGGACGGCGGATGCGGTGCTGTTCCGTCCGGAGGGTGGCGCGAAATTGCCGGGCGTGCTCCATCTGCCGGATATCGCGGGCGTGCGCGATTCTCACAAGGAGATGGCGAAGCGGCTGGCGGAGCGGGGCTACGCGGTGATGCTGGTGAACGTGTTTTACCGCAACGGGCGCTCGCCGGTGTGGACATTTCCGTTCAAGATGGGCGAAGAGCGCAGCATGAAGCGGCTGGGCGAATTGAGAGATCCGCTGACGCCGGACGCGATGGAGCGGGACGCGGCGGCGTACGTGGATTTTCTGGCGAAGCAGGAGGGAGTGAGCGGCGCGCCACTGGGAGTGGCCGGATACTGCTTTACCGGCGGAATGGCGATGCGGACAGCGGCGGCGCGTCCGGAGAAGATGGGGGCGGCGGCATCGTTTCACGGAGGGCAGCTTTACGCGGACGATCCAGCGAGTCCGCATCATGCGCTGCCCCGGGTGAAGGCGCGGCTTTATTTTGCCCATGCGGACGGCGATCCGTACATGCCGAAGGAAGCGATCGACAACCTGGAGAAGGCGCTGGCGGCATGGGGCGGAAACTATCAGAGCGAAATTTATCCGGGTGCGAAGCATAGCTGGACCGTGCCGGATAGTCCTGTGTACGACAAGGCGCAGGCGGACCGGGCGTTTCAGAAGCTGGCGGAATTGTTCCAGGCGGCGCTGAAATAGGCTGAAGCAGAACAAAAGGAGATCCCTCACCGCGATCCGCAGAATGCGCGGCTGGGTTCGGGATGACAATTTTTCACCACGGATCGCGGATTAGACGCGCCGCCGGGCCGATGAGCGCAGAGGAGACGCGATGAACAAGCGGAAGCTGGGAAATTCGGGGCTGGAAGTGGCGCCGTGGGCGCTCGGCGGAAACGTTTTCGGCTGGACGGCGGACGAGGCCACGTCGTTCCGGCTGCTGGACGCATTCGTGGACGCGGGGCTGAATCTGATCGACACGGCGGATGTGTATTCGAAATGGATTCCGGGGCACGCGGGCGGCGAATCGGAAACGGTGATTGGGCATTGGCTGAAGAAGAGCGGGAAGCGCGGCAAGGTGCTGATTGCGACCAAGCTGGGCGTGGAAATGGGTCCTGGCGAAACCGGACTTTCGCGCGCGTACATGATGAGAGCGGTCGAGCGTTCGCTAACGCGGCTGCAGACGGATTCCATCGACTTGTACCAGTCGCATCGCGATGACGACAAGACGCCGATGGAAGAGACGCTGGCGGCGTTTGGCGAGCTGATTAAGGCGGGGAAGGTGCGCGCGATTGGCGCGTCGAACTTTAAAGCGGACAGGCTGGCGGAAGCGCTGCGCGTGAGCAAGGAGAAAGGCCTGCCGCGGTATGAGAGTCTGCAGCCGTGGTACAACCTCTACGACCGAGCGGAGTTTGAGGGCCCGCTGGCGGAGTTGTGCAAGCGCGAAAACATCGGGGTGATTCCGTACTTCGCGCTGGCCAGCGGATTTTTGAGCGGGAAGTATCGTACCGCGAAGGATCTGGAGGGGAAACCGCGCGGGTATCGCGTAAAGGACATGATGAACGAGCGCGGCTTCAGGATACTGAGGGCGCTTGACACCGTGGCGGCGGAGGCGAAGGCGACGCCGGCGCAAGTGTCGCTGGCGTGGCTGATGGGGCGAGTGACGGCGCCCATTGCGAGCGCCACGAGCCTCTCTCAATTCAACGAGCTGCTGGGCGCGACGAAGCTGACGTTGACGGCGGCGCAGGTGAAGCTGCTCGACGACGCGAGCGCGATCGATGCCGCGGCAGCCGCGGCACAAACGCGCACGCCGCCGCCCTCCAGCAGGTAGCCGCGGGCCGCACGGGATCAGAGCAGTTCCGCGCGCAGGACAGTGACGGCTGGATAGGAAGACCCGAATCCCCTCGCATCGCGTGCATACGAAGCCGCCGCGGGCGGATGCCGGTAAAAGCATCTACTTGCGCGATCGGTATCGCCATCTTTCCAAACAGCGGGAGCATGCCAGATGGCGCGCTTTGTGCTAATGGCGCGCCATCAAGAGATGCACTTCGGGCGGAATCGGCGCGACGTCGATTGAGACATTTACGCACGCGGGCTTGCCGCCGGCGAACGCGGCTTTGATGGCCGGTCCGAGGTCTTCGATTTTTGTGACTCGCTGGGCGTGGCAGCCGAAAGCGGCGGCGACTTCGTGATAGTTCGCGTCGCGAAGCTCGGTGCCCGACAGGCGGTTCCCGGAAACAATCTGCTGGAAATGCTGCGAGGCGGCCCAACTGTGGTTGTTCATCACCACGACGACGATGGGCAATTTGTGCCGCGCCATGGTGTCAAATTCAGCGATGGTGAATCCGACCGCGCCATCGCCCTCCAGGGCGAGAACGGGCCGTTTTGGATGCGCGACCTGCGCGCCGATGGAAAGCCCAAGGCCCATGCCGACCGCGCCGAGGAAACCGTGCGTGATGTAGCTGCCCGGCTGATTTTGGCGAATGACCTCGTTGAACCAGTGGTAGGCTTCGGCGCCATCGCCGATGATGATTGTGTCTTCGGGGATGTTTTCAGCGATCGCCGAGACGGCCTGATAGGGATGAATCGGAGGCGTGGCGCGATGCAGATCGGATTCGAGGCGCTTGCGGCGGTCGATTTTTGCGTTGCAGACAATTTGATTCCACGCGCTTCGATTCGGCCAATTGCGGGATTTGGCGGCGGCACTCATCGCGCGGAGGGTTTCGCGGGGATCGGCGGCGATTCCGAGCGCGACCGGCCGGACTTTCGCGATTTCCTTGGGATCGACCTCTACGTGAATGATTTTCGCGGCGAGGGGGACCTCGAGATCGCTCATGCCCATGGTGAAGAGACCAAACCGAACTCCGAGCGCGAGGATTACGTCCGGGCGCTCGCCAGGCTTCGAGAGATCGGTCATTTTGTGAAACGTGCCACCGTAAAGCGGATGATTGCTGGGCAACAGCCCATGCGCTTGAAAGTCGGAAAATACAGGGATGCCGGCAGCTTCGGCGAAAGCGCGCAATTCCGCGGCAGCGTCCGAAAAATAAGCGCCCACGCCGGCCATGATGACGGGGCGCTCGGCTGAGGCGAGCATGCCGAGAGCTTCGCTGACGGCGGCCGCGGGCGGAGCGGCGCGGACCTCGAGCAAGACTTGCTCGGGAATTCGGACGGAATTTTCGTCAATTTGCGCGGCGAGCACGTCCATGGGCAGGTCGAGGAGCACGGGTCCTGTTGGCGCGGACGTGGCCAGGCGGATGGCTTCGGCGACCAAGCGCGGAATCTGCTGCGCGACGGTGATGCGGTGCGCCCATTTGGTGATGGGCACGGTGACGGCGACCTGGTCGATGCCGGCCTGCAGCGTGTTCGTTTCGGCGTCAGATAGCGCGCTCGAACCGCAGAGATAGAGAACCGGCGTGCGGTCGAGGTAAGCGTTGGCCACCGAGGTGATGATGTTGGTGAAGCCGGGGCCGGCGGTCGCCATGGAGACGCCCAGCGAACGCGTGGCGCGCGCATAGCCTTCGGCTGCGTGTCCGGCGGCTACTTCGTGGCGCGTATCGGTGATGGGAATTTTGTGATCGAGGCAGGACTGGAAAATCGTTTCAAGGTGCGCGCCGTGAAGTCCGAAGATGTGGCGGACATTGGCGCGAAGAAGAGTGCGGACCAGCAATTCGCCGCCGCTAACCATGGCCATGGCAGGCTCCTGATCGGTTGCGAGGATTACCAGCGCGGCTTAGCCGAAGCGATGCGCGAAACCGCCGGGCTCGCAGAGGCGGACATTCTAACGCAGAGACCGATCAGGCCGCACGAGATGTTGAAGGTTCAAAAACCGATCCCCGCCCGCGGCGGGCAGACCTGACGCCAATTCCCGGCGGAAATCGCCAGGATTGGGTTCGGGATGACAGGGTTCGATCGCAAAACTAATGGGGCGGCGGGACGAAGCCTTCGGGAAGCTGGGCGCCTTCGCCGAAGAAGAACTGTTCCATTTGCTCTTCCATGATTTGCCGGGCGCGCGGATCGAGCGGATTCAGGCGAAATTCGTTCAGCAGCATTTTGGAGTGATCGACCCACATGCGCCACGCGTCTTGCGAGACGTTCTCGTAGATGCGCTGGCCGAGTTCGCCCTTCCAAGGCGGGCGATCCAGACCGGGAAGCTCGCGACCGAGCTTCGCGCAGTGGACCATGCGAACTTTTTGCGTGCCCTTCTCATCCGCCATTGCGTTATCTCCCGAGAATCAGGTTGAAGAATCAACCATACTTCAAGAGCATGAGAAACTCCAGTGCGGCCGGTCGAGCACGGCGGCGCACGATGGCGCAAGCTGTTGCGCCGTCCGCAGAATTCCCGCGCCAAGGGCTGAGAGAACAGGGTTACACTGGCACGCCCGCGGGTGGTTCAATCAGCGCGGTTTGCAGTCAAGTGCGCAGCGGAGGTTTTTGCGATGAACGTGAATGGCGCGAGCAGCCGCGTGCTTCCGAAGGGCCTCGCGCCTCGCGATTTCGAGAACGCGCTCCAGAAGTTCGCGGTCGCGATCGGCGATGAATGGGTGATCTCGTCCGAAAACGAGCTGAAGAATTACCGCGATCCATTCGCGTTCGCCTCAGCCGACCCGAGGGAATTTGCGCCCTCGGCGGCGGTGAAACCCGCGTCCGTGGAAGAAGTGCGATCCATCGTGAGGATCGCGAACGAACTGAAAGTTCCGCTGTGGGTGATTTCGCGCGGGAAAAATCTGGGGTATGGAGGCGCGGCGCCGCGAGTGGCGGGTTCGGTGACGATTGATTTAGGGCGGATGAACCGGATCCTGGAAGTGAATGAAGAGCTTTGCTACGCGGTGGTCGAGCCGGGCGTGACGTTTTTCGATTTGTACGAGCATATTCAGGGCAGGAAGCTGAAGCTGTGGATTTCGGTGCCGGCGCTGGGGTGGGGAAGCGTGGTCGGCAACGCGCTCGATCGCGGCGTCGGCTACACGCCCTACGGCGAGCACTCCGAAAATATCTGCGGCATGGAAGTGGTGCTGCCGGATGGCGGACTGATTCGCACGGGCATGGGGGCGCTCAGCCACGGGAAAACGTGGCACTCGTTCAAGCCGGGGTACGGACCGTCGGTGGATGGCCTGTTCATGCAGTCGAACTTCGGAATCGTGACCAAGGCGGGAATTTGGCTGATGCCGCAGCCCGATTTTTTCGTCGCGTGCGATTTGCACTTCGAGCGCGAATCGGATCTGGAGCGAATCGTCGATATCACGGGGGAACTGCGGCGCGAGGACATCGTGCAGAATACGGCGGTGCTGAGCAATGCGGTGCGGCTGATTTCGCGGCTGGGCGCGCGGGACGCATGGTTCGCGGGCGGAGGGGCGGCGCCGGAAAGCGCCGTGCAGGCAAAACTGCAGGAGATGGGACTCGGCGCATGGAATCTGCGATTCGCGATCTACGGCGCGGAAGAATTGGCGGAAGCGCGCCTGAAAATCGCGAAGCGAGCGTACGGGGCCGTCGCCGGCGCGCGTTTCGAAAGCAAGAAATGGGACGTCAGGGCGCACGGTGCCGAGGAATTCACCGCGGCGATCGGATCGGAAAGCGTGCAGGCGGGAGTTCCGTCGCTTTTCGCGCTGGAGGTATTGAAATACCGCGGCGAAGACGGCGGGCACATTGGATTTTCTCCGATACTGGCGCCGAGCGGAAAAGAGGCGGTGAAACTCGCGAATCTCGCCGGGCGACTTTGCCGCGAGCACGGCTTCGATTACTACGGTGGGTTTTCGTTCGGGTTCCGGCATCTTTGGTCGGTGATGATGATTTTGTACGACAAAAAGAGCGATGAGCACCGGGCGCAGGCCGATCGATTATTTCGAAGGCTCGTAAAAGAGGCAGGCGAACTGGGATTCGCCGAATACCGCGCGCATGTGGAGTACATGGATTTAGTCGGCGATCCGTATGATTTCAACGGCCATGCGCTTCGGAGGTTCACGGAGACGCTAAAGGATGCCGTCGATCCGGGCGGGATTCTCGCGCCGGGGAAGCAGGGAATCTGGCCGAAGAGGATGCGCGAAAATGGCGGCCAGACGCAGTGAGGCGCTACCGGCGGATCCGGACCTCGAGCGGCAGGCCGCGCCAAGGCAGACCGCTCGTGGATCTCCTCAGTAACATCCGCGCCCTTCGCAAAAGCGGCGAAGAGTGGGGCACTCGAAAAACCGAAAGCGCACGCGGAGCGACGATGGCGTTCATTGGGTTCTTCCAGAAAGCGAGGGATTAAAACGTGCAGCACGTGCGGCTGGGAAATACGGGACTGAAAGTATCGCGGCTATGCCTGGGCACGATGACGTTTGGATTCCAGTGCGATGAACCGACTTCGTTCGCGATTTTGGACAAAGCGGCGAGCGCGGGAATCACGTTTATGGATTCGTCGGACGTGTATCCGCTGGGCGGCGGTCTGGAGCGCGCCGGGCGGACGGAAGAGATTATCGGCAAATGGATGCGCGGCAAGCGCCACGATTTCATGATCGCGACAAAATGCTTCGGCGCGACGGGGCCACAGCCGTTTCACGCGGGCAACAACCGGCGGCACATTTTTGATGCGATCGATGCGTCGCTGCGGCGCCTGCAAACCGACTACGTCGATTTATACC
>JAGWRH010000027.1 GCA_028876695.1 Acidobacteriota bacterium
CGGCCCGCGCTCGCACGCCGCGCGCCGGGAACCTCCGCTCGATGCGGTAATTGCCGCTGGACTCGACGCCGCGTTCGAGCAACAACAGTGTCTCGTCGAGCACGGCCGCAAGATCCACATCCGCGAACGAAAACCGCCGCTCGCGCGAGTAATCCAGGAAATCGCCGATGATCTGGTTCAGGCGCTGCGATTCGCGGCTGACGATCTGCACAAGCCGCTTATCGTCCTCGTCGAGCGGCGCAAGTCGCGCCAGCTCCTTTAGTGCGCCGGTCATCGCGGTGAGGGGCTGCCGGATTTCGTGCGCGATGCCCGCCGAAAGCCTACCCAGCGCGGCCATTCGCTCCTTGGTCTCCACTTCGCGCTCCAGGCGCTTCATTTCCGTCAAGTCCTGGAAGTTATAAACGTAGCCGCCGGTCTCGTTGTGACTCGTGCGCAGCGGCGATACCGAAAATCCCAGGTACCGTGTTGCACCGCCCGGAGTGGTGAATTCGAGCTCCTTGCGCACCGCCAAAGGCAGTCCGTGGGCATCAAGCTCCACCGGCCAAAGCTCCTTGAAAACTTCGCCGATGTTCTCGTTTCTCAGCAGCCCCAAGCCTCGCCCGAGTATTTCCGTGCCCGAACGGTTCACCAGCAGGATGCGTCCCTGCAGATCGGTTGTTAGCAATCCGCCGCGCATCGACTGGATAATGTCTCGATTGAACGCTTGCAAATCGCGCAGCTCCTCGCTCTTTTCCCGAAGTTCCGCGCCTTTGCTGTGAATCGTTTGCGCGAGCAGACTGCCCAAATACGCCACGGCAAAGAAGGCGAACGCGTTGCTGGCCAGCCACGTCTCCAAAGTCCTGGCGTCCGGGAGCGGTCCGGGACCGTGCGGTATCCAACCGTAATAACTCAGCTCTATCGTGGCAGCCAGCAGCACGAAACTGCAGCCGGCAAGCGTGAACACACCGCGGCGCGTGAACGAAAGGCTGCCCATCAGGATTACGAGCAGGTACAGAGAAATGAAATAGCTGTCCCAGGCGCCGCTGGCGTAAACCATCGCGGTGATCACCGCCAAGTCGAACGCTAATTGCAGCGGCCGCAGCCATGAAGCATGAGAAAAATTGCGGTTGAGAATCAGGCAAACGGTCGCCAGAGCGTACCAGGCCGCCGCGAGCAAGAAGAGTGTTCCGACGGGAATTTCGACGTGCGTCCACTGGCGCAGCCCGACCACGACCGCCAGCAGGAACGTGATGACCAGAAAACGGACGCGCCCCAGCCAGGAGAGCCACTCTTTCGGACTGAATGCAAATTCCATATGTGTTGGCCGTCGGAAAGCCGAGACTGGAATTGCGCAGGCGTGCGCCGCAGCCACCATCCTTCGCCGGCCCGTTGCGGCGCAGGCGCGCTATGCGCCAATCGCAGCCTACCCCTTCGACAACTGCCCGATCAGACTGAACATCGGCAAGTACATGGAGATCACCACGCCGCCGACGATGACTCCGAGAAAGACGATCATGATCGGTTCAATAGCCGTGAGCATGTCTTTTACCGCGACGTCCACCTCATCCTCGTAAAAGTCGGCGATTTTCTGCAGCATGGTGTCCATCGCGCCGGTCTGTTCGCCCACGGCGATCATTTGGGTGACCATGCCCGGAAATACGTCCGTCTCTTTCAGCGGATCGACAAGCGAACGTCCTGCTTCGACTGCCTTGCGCGTCTGCGCGATCGCCTTTTCGACCACCGCATTGCCGGCGGTGCGGGCGGTAATGTCCAAGCCCTCCAAAATCGGAACACCGCTCGAGATCAGCGTTCCGAGCGTTCGCGTGAAGCGCGCCACGGCGATCTTCCGCAGGACCATGCCCACCACCGGAGCTTTCAATAGCAGCGCGTCGATGGTGTAGCGGCCTTGGGGCGTCTTGTACCAAAGATTGATCGCGATTCCGCTGCCGACCGAGAACACCACAATCAGCAGGCCGTAAATGCTTCCGACGAAATCGCTCAATTGGATGCCGATTCGGGTGGGCAGCGGCAATGCGGCGCCCAGGCCGGTGAACAACGTGGCGAAAACCGGCACCACCTTCCACAGCAGCAACGCAACCACGGAGATCGCGATGCCCATCACCGAAACGGGATAGATCATCGCGGATTTCACGGCTCGCTTCAGCTTGACGTTCTTTTCGATGTACGTGGAAAGCCGCTGCAGAATGGTATCCAAAATACCGCCGGTTTCGCCGGCGTCCACCATGTTGTAGTACAGCGGATCGAAAACCTTGTCGTGCTGCTTCATGGAGGCCGATAGCGTAGCGCCGCCTTCGACCGAAGACCGCACGTTCGTCAGAATCTTCTGAAAAGTTTTGTTCTCCTGCTGGCCGGCCAGGATTTCAAGACACTGAACCAGCGGCAAACCCGCGTCGATCATCACCGAGAACTGCCGCGTGAAGATCGCCAGTTCCTTCGAGTCCACGCCGGTTCCGAACGTGGGGATGTTGAACTCCTTCCCCTTTTCGGAAAGTTTGCTGACGTTGATCTGCTCGCGGCGCAAAGCGGCCTGGAGCGCCGACTTGCTATCCGCCGCGCGCTCTCCGGAAACCTTGCTTCCCGCCCGATTGACCCCTTGATACGTGAATACCGGCATGTGCCTTACCTCCCTCTTCGCTTACCGGCGCGCGGGAACCTTGCCGCCAGCTGCCGGCGAGGTCACCCCTCGGTTGATTAAGTCCTGCAACTCATCCGGATTGGACGAACGCGAGAGCGCCGTCTCCAGATTGATCATTTTTTGGAAATACGCGTTGGCCAAACTCTGGTTGAACGTCTGCATTCCCGACTGCCCCGTTCCCGTTTGCATCGCCGAATAAATCTGGTGGATCTTGTCTTCGCGGATTAGGTTGCGAATGGCGGAATTGGGGATCAAAATTTCCATCACCATCGCGCGTCCCCGGCCATCGCTGCGCGGCAGCAGCGCCTGGCACAAAATTCCCTCCAGCACCATCGAAAGCTGCGCGCGAATCTGCGGCTGCTGGTGCGCCGGAAAAACGTCCACCACGCGGTTGATGGTCGAAGCCGCCGAATTCGTGTGCAAGGTGGCAAACGTCAAGTGCCCCGTTTCCGCGATACGCAACGCGGATTCGATGGTCTCCAGGTCGCGCATTTCGCCGATCAGCACCACGTCGGGATCCTCTCGCAACGCGGCGCGCAGCGAATTTGCGAACGAGTGCGTGTCCGAATGCACTTCCCGTTGGTTGACCAGGCACTTCTTGTGGTTGTGAAGAAACTCGATGGGGTCCTCGATCGTGATCATGTGCTCTTCGCGCTCGTTATTGATCTTGTCGAGCATCGCGGCGAGCGTCGTGGATTTCCCTGAACCCGTCGGACCGGTTACGAGCACCAGGCCGCGCGGCTTGTCGCACAGTGACCGCACGACGGCCGGCAATCCCAGCGCGTCGAATCCCTTGATTTCCCACGGAATCGTCCGGAAAACGGCGGCCACGGCGCCGCGCTGATGGAAAATGTTGCCTCGGAACCGCGCCAGGCTTTTCAGGCCGAAGGAAAAGTCCAGCTCCAAACTTTCTTCCAGCCGGTGCTTCTGCACGTCCGTCAGCACGCTGTACGCCAGCGCCTTCGTATCCGCGGCGGTCAGCGGCGGCATATCCAGCGGCCGCAATTTTCCGTGGACGCGCACGCGCGGCGGAGTGTTGGTGGAGAGATGTAAATCGCTACCGCCCATCTCAATCATGCTCTTCAGTAGTTCGCTCAGCGTGATCCCCGCCATCCTCTTCCTCCGCTACAGAACCGTTTCCCGCAGCACTTCTTCCATCGTGGTGAGCCCTGCCGCCACCTTCGTCAAACCGCTGCGGCGCAGCGTAACCATGCCCATCTCGAGAGCCTTCTTCTTTAACTCCAGCGCCGACGCGCCCACCAGGATGAGCTCGCGCAATTCGTCGGTGATTTCCATTACCTCGTAGAGACCCACGCGGCCCTTGTAGCCCGTGTTGTTGCACGTGCCGCAGCCCTTGCCGCTATAGACCGTGATTTTCTCCGACTCGTCCGGCGTGAATCCCGCCTCGAGCAACGCCGGCGCCTGCAACTGCAGCGGCTCCTTGCATTGCACGCAAACCCGGCGCACCAACCGCTGCGCGCAGATCAGGTTCACGGAAGTGGCCACCAGAAACGGCTCGATGCCCATGTTCATCAAGCGGCTGATGGTCGAGGGGGCATCGTTAGTATGCAGCGTGGAGAGCAC
>JAGWRH010000363.1 GCA_028876695.1 Acidobacteriota bacterium
GAAGCCGCCGGGGAAGACGATCAGCGCTTTGGCCATCTGCGCGAACCACAGTTTGCGCATAAAAAAGTAGTGGAAGCAGAAATTCAGCTCGGGAGTGATGTAGGGGTTGGGTTTCTGTTCGTGCGGGAGCTGAATGCTGAGGCCGATGGAGATGCCTCCCGCTTCGGCGGCGCCGCGATTGGCGGCTTCCATGATGCCAGGGCCTCCTCCGGAGCAAACCACGAAGCGATGCGGATTGGGGCCGAGCGTGCGCGCCCAGAGCGTGATGCGGCGGGAAAGCTCGCGCGCGTCCTCGTAATATTGCGACATATCGACGATGGAGCGCGCGGCGCGAACTTTGGCGCGCCACTCGGAACTTTTGCGGCCGCGACCGGCGCGCTCGACGGATTTCAGGTGCGCGACGGCCGAATCGCGCGAACGAATGCGCGCGGAGCCGAACATCACGATGGTATCGCCCACATGGGCGCGGCGGAGCCGATTGATGGGATCGATGTACTCCGCGAGAATGCGCAGCGGCCGCGCGACCTCGCTTTCGGTGAACTTCGGATCCTGATAGGCGAGCGGCGCCTGCGGCAGATGGCCCTTACGCTTCATTTTTCCCCCTCGCGAAAAGCGCGAATCTCGATTCTAGCGCGGCGTCCGCGCGGAGACGGCGCGGAATCGCGCGGATGGGTGCGAGGGTGTAACGGGCGCGAAAGGTGGTTCAGCCGGCGAGGAGCTCGCGGGCGGTGAAGACGGAGCGGAAATTGTATTTCGCGCGGAGCGCATCGGAGCCACCCTCTTCGCGGTCCACCAGGCACGCGACGGCGACGACCTGAGCGCCGGCATGTTCGGCGGCGGCGATGGCCTGCTGAGTGGAACCGCCGGTGGTGCAGACGTCGTCGACGATGGCGACTTTTTTGCCCTGCAAATTTTCGATTCCTTCGATCTGCTTCTGACGGCCGTGCTGCTTCGCTTCCTTCCGCACAAGGAACCCGGACAGCGGGCGATTTTCGATGGCGCTCACGACAAGGGCGGCGGAAACGACCGGATCGGCGCCCATGCTGAGCCCTCCAATGGCGTCAGGCTGGACGCCCATTTCATCGAGCAACTCGAGGATGCAATGGCCGGTGAGCAGCGCGCCGCGGGCGTCGAGCGTGGTGAGCCGGCAATCGAGGTAATAATTGCTTTTCTTGCCTGAGGCGAGGGTGAATTCGCCACGGACCAGAGATTTTTGGCGCAGAAGACTCGCAAGCTCGGCGCGATGCCTTATCGAAGACAAGCTAAACTCACCGCGGATACTCTCAGGACGTTAGCGTGCCGCACGACTTTAGCATATTGCCCGATAGCGGCCGCACCGCGCCTTCGGCAGACGCTAAGCGAACCCGCGGCCCCGCTGAGGCGCACCCTCCCCGGAAATATCGCGGAGCTCGGTGGCTGCCGGCGACAATCCCCGTTACGGGCTACTTCTTTTCGGGCGGGAGCGGCGGGGCGGCGGCAACGACGGCGGCGGCTTCTTCCTCCTCGAGGATGCCGGCGGCGGCGGCGATGCGGTCGCCTTCATCGAGGCGCAACAGGCGGACGCCCTGCGTGGAGCGGCCGGCCTCGCGAATTTCGGCCGAGTGCACGCGAATCACTTTGCCGTGGCCGGTGATGATCATGACGTCGGAATCCTCGCGGACCTGCAGCGCGGCCACGACCGGGCCATTGCGATCGGTGGATTTCAGGTTGATGACGCCCTTGCCTCCGCGCGAAGTGACGCGATATTCGGCGAGCGGCGTGCGCTTGCCGTAGCCCTTTTCGGAGACGGTGAGCATGAGGGAAGCGAGCGATTCGCGGATCTGATCGCTTTCGAGATCGTCGAGATTCTGCGTGGCCGTCTTGTATTCCTTCTCGATGATGCCGAAATCGGGCTGGACCGCGTCCATGGAGACGACGTAATCGCTCTTGGCGAGGTCCATGCCGTTGACGCCGGCTGCGGCGCGGCCCATGGCGCGGACTTCCGTTTCGCGGAAGAGAATGGCCTGTCCCTCGCGGCTGGCGAGGAAGACCATCTGCTTTCCGTCGGTGAGCTTCGCGCCGATCAGCTCGTCACCGGAATCGAGATTGATGGCGATGATGCCGGAGGGGCGCGGATTGGAAAATTCGGCGATGGCGGTTTTCTTCACGGTGCCGTGTTTGGTGGCGAGGAAGACGTAGCGATCCTTCTCTTCGAGGTTGCGGGTGGCGACGACGGCGGTGAGTTTTTCGCCTTCCTGGAAGCGGACGAGATTATTGATCGCTTTCCCGCGCGTGGCGGCGGCCGCTTCGGGAATTTCGTACACCTTCAGCCAATAGACGCGGCCTTTGGAGGTGAAGAGAAGGATGTAGCTGTGCGCGGAAGCGACGAAGAAATGCTCGACGAAATCGTCCTCGCGCGTTTTGGCGCCGATGCGGCCCTTGCCGCCGCGCGACTGGTGGCGGTAGACGTCCACCGAGGTGCGCTTGATATAGCCCGCGTGGCTGACGGTGATGGCCATTTCTTCGTCTTTGATCAGGTCTTCGAGCTTGATTTCCTCGACGCGATCGACGATTTGCGTGCGGCGGTCGTCGCCATAGGATTTCGCCACTTCACGGAGCTCGGCGACGATCACGGATTTGAGCTTCTTTTCGCTGGAGAGAATTTCCTTCAGCTCGGCGATGCGCTCGCGGATCTGCGCCAGTTCCTTGAGGATTTCATCGACGGAGAGCTGCGTCAGGCGGTGCAACTGCAATTCGAGGATGGCGTCGATTTGCGTGTAGGTGAGGCCTTCGCCTTCGGCGGGACCGATGACGTCGGCGGTGAGCGCGACGATGCCGTACTTCTTGCGATCGACTTTGATGCCTTCGACGGTTCGCTCCCTGCCGCCGACCATCACGCGGATCTCTTTGTTGCTGAAGAAATCGTGCAGGTTTTCGCGGGCGTTCGCGCGGCTGGATGACCCGCGAATAATTTTGATCACGTCGTCGATATTGTCGAGCGCGATGCGGTAGCCGATCAGGGTGTGCTCGCGCTCCTGAGCCTTGCGCAGCTCGTACTGCGTGCGGCGGCGGACCACATCGACGCGGTGGTCGATGAAAAGTTTTAGGAGCTGAATCAGGCCGAGCTCACGCGGCTGCCCGCCGACGATGGCCAGAAGGATCATGCCGAAGGATTCCTGCATCTGGGTCATCTTGAAGAGCTTGTTGAGAATGATCTGCGGCTCTTCGTCGCGCTTCACTTCGATGACGATGCGCATGCCCTCGCGATCGGATTCGTCGCGGACGTCGCCGACGCCGTCGATTTTCTTGTTGTTGATCAGCTCGGCGATGTGGGCGATGAGGCGCGCTTTATTGACCTGATAGGGCAGTTCGGTGATGACGATGTCCTGGCGGTCCTTGCCGCGCTGCTCGATGGCGGCTTTGGCGCGGACCTGGAACGAGCCGCGGCCGCCTTTGTAGGCGTCTTCGATTCCCTCGCGGCCGTAGATATAACCGCCGGTGGGGAAATCGGGGCCGGGGATGATTTTCATCACCTGCTTGAGCGTGGCGTCCGGATTTTCGATCAGCAGGATGGCGGCTTCGATGGTCTCCTTCAAATTGTGCGGCGGAATGTTGGTGGCCATGCCGACGGCGATGCCGGAGGAGCCGTTGACCAAAAGATTGGGAATGCGCGTGGGCAGGACGACCGGCTCTTTTTCGCTCTCGTCAAAATTGGGAACGAAATCGACGGTTTCCTTCTCGATGTCGGCGAGCATTTCCTCGGCGATTTTGGAAAGGCGCGCTTCGGTGTAACGCATGGCCGCCGGCGGATCGCCATCGACGGAACCGAAATTGCCCTGGCCGTCGACGAGCGGGTAGCGCATGTTGAAATCCTGCGCGAGGCGCACGAGCGCGTCGTACACGGGCGTATCGCCGTGGGGATGGTATTTGCCGAGCACTTCGCCGACGATCTTGGCGCACTTGCGATAGGCCCTGGTGGAGGTGAGGCCCAGTTCGTACATGCCGTAGAGAATGCGGCGGTGCACGGGCTTCAGACCGTCACGCACATCGGGCAGCGCGCGGCCGATAATTACGCTCATGGCGTAATCGAGATAGGATTTTTTCATCTCCGATTCGATATCGACCGGAGTGAGAATCGAAGGATTTTGCTCGTCAGCCATTTAGACCCCTCTGGATAGGAAACTCGGATTCGCGCCGCGGCGCCGCGTGAAGCATCCTAAAGCTGCAAATTCCGCGCGGCGACTCGTTTGCGCGGCCGCAAAAGAATCCACATGATGATCCCGATTCCGAGGACGATGGCGATTTCGGTCAAGTCCATGTAAAAAACCGAGCGCCAAAATTCCGCCGCGACGGGATCGCTGGGCGCGGCGGCGCGCCAGTCGCGAAAATTGTGGATCATCTCCGGGGCGGTCCAGGCGGCGAACACCAGCACCAGCGCGGAGAAGATCCACCGAAGAACGCTGCGAAACGGTTGCATATGCATCCTGGCGGCGCGAACCGCGAGATTGCCGGCGTCTAAATGTCGAGGTTGACGACGTCCAGGGCGTTGTCCTGGATGAATTTACGGCGCTCCTCGACGTTTTCACCCATGAGCGTGGCGAAAATTTCCTCGGCGGCAACGGCGTCCTCGAGCTTGACCTTCAGCAGCGTGCGCGTATCGGCGTTCATGGTGGTGGCCCAGAGCTGCTCGGGATTCATTTCGCCAAGGCCCTTGAAACGCGTGATGGTGAATTCTTTCTTGGTGTCCTCCAGAACGTAGCCGAGCAAGGCCAGCGCGGTTTCTTTTGTGGCCTTATCGCCATTATGCGCGATGGTGAACGGCGGCTTATCGACATCTTCAATCGCCTGGTAGAGAGTGCGCAGGCGCTTGTATTCGGGCGAAGCGGCCAACGCCCAATTGACGCGCATCTCCGAGCCATTCTTCAGCACCAGCTCGTTCAGGCTGTGCTCTTCGTCGAAGACGATTTTGGAATCGAGGTTGAGCTTGGCTTTTTCGATGGCTTTGGCCAAATCCTGCAGCTTTTTCTTGTCCGAGAAATCGGTTTTCTTGTCCAGGTCGCTTTCCGCGAGCAGATCGATGAGCTTCGGCTCGCGCAGGCGGCGGGCAAGCTTCGCGGCGACCTGATCGTATTCCTGGATATTCAGCAGGAACTGAGTGAGGGCGCCGCCTTCGAGCGACTTACCGTCTTTGGTTTTGACGACGTGATCCTCGGTGGCGCGCTTCATCAATTCGCGCGAAAACTCGCGTTCGTCGCGGATGTAGCGGTCCATCTTGCCGCGCTTGACGCGATAGAGCGGCGGCTGGGCGATGTAGATGTGTTCCTTGTCGATGAGCTCGCGCATGTGGCGGAAGAAGAACGTGAGCAGGAGGGTGCGGATATGGCTGCCGTCCACGTCCGCGTCGGTCATGAGAATGACCTTGTGATAGCGGAGCTTGGCGGCGTCGAAATCGTCCTTACCGATCCCGGTGCCGAGCGCGGTGATGATGGCGCGGATTTCCTCGTGTCCGAGCATTTTGTCGTAGCGGGCCTTTTCGACGTTCAGGATTTTGCCTTTGAGCGGCAGAATGGCCTGGTAGCGGCGGTCGCGGCCGCCTTTCGCCGAGCCGCCCGCGGATTCGCCCTCGACGATAAACAACTCGCAGCGCGCGGGGTCGCGTTCCTGGCAATCGGCGAGCTTGCCGGGCAAGCCGCTGGAATCGAGCGCGGATTTGCGGCGGGTGAGTTCGCGGGCTTTGCGCGCGGCCTCGCGGGCGCGCGCTGCGTCAATGCACTTGCCGATGATGCGCCGCGCGACGGACGAGTGCTTGTCGAAATACTCGCCGAGCTTTTCGTTGATCAGCGATTCGACGGGGCCTTTGATATCGCTATTGAGCTTGCCTTTGGTCTGGCCCTCGAACTGCGGCTGCGGCAGCTTGACGGACACGACGGCGACCAGACCTTCGCGCACGTCATCGCCGGTGATCGAAATTTCGTCCTTCTGCTCCTTCAGCATGCCGTAGGAGCTCGCGTAGTAATTGATGGTCCGCGTGAGCGCGGAGCGAAAGCCGGCCAGATGCGTGCCGCCATCGACGGTATTGATGGTGTTGGCGAAGGCAAACACGTTTTCGGCGTAGCTATCGTTGTATTGCAGAGCGATTTCAATTTCCACGGAGCCGCGTTTGCCTTCCATGTAGATTGGCGAATCGTGGAGGGTTTCCTTGCCGCGGTTCAGGTGCTTGATGAACTCGGAAATGCCGCCGGTGAACCGAAATTCGGTTTTTTTGCCGGAGCGCTCGTCATCGAGCGTGATTTTCAGGCCTTTGTTGAGGAAGGCCAGCTCGCGCAGTCGCTGCGAGAGCGTATCGAAGCTGTAATTGGCGGTCGAAAAGATCGACGGGTCGGGATGAAAGGTGATTTTCGTGCCGGTCTTGCGCGTTTTCCCCGAGGACTTCAGTTTCGAAGTGGGAATGCCTTTTTCGTAGGATTGCTCCCAGACCTCGCCATCGCGCCAGATTTCCAGATCGAGCCAATCGGAGAGCGCGTTGACGACGGAAACTCCGACGCCGTGGAGACCGCCGGAGACTTTGTACGTGTCGCTATCGAATTTTCCGCCGGCGTGCAGCACGGTCAGCACCACTTCGGCGGCGGGCTTTTTTTCCGTGGCGTGCATATCGACCGGAATGCCGCGGCCGTTGTCGGTGACGGTGACGCTGTTGTCGTCGTGCACCACGACGTTGACTTCGTCGCAGTAGCCGGCCATGGCTTCGTCCACGGAGTTATCCACCACTTCCCAGACGAGGTGGTGCAAGCCGAGATCACCGGTCGAGCCGATGTACATCGCCGGGCGCTTGCGGACTGCTTCGAGTCCGCCGAGCACTTTGATGGATGTAGCGTCGTACTTGTGCCCAGCGCCTGCGGCGGGCGTGTCTTTATCAGCCATGAATCGTGCGTCTCCCTCAGAAGATGCGTGCTACGACAACCATGAAGTCATGCGCGGGAAGGCGGTCGCGGACCGGATCGACACTCGCTCGCCACGGCGAGCTAGCCTTGCCCATTGGCCCCCTGGCGCGAACGGTTTCGCTCGAGCTGGGACTCGAAGGGTTCTTGTTTCCTCCATCCCGCTTCACACCGAAGACTCGGAGAAGCGCGGCGGAGGTTTCTCTCTCCCTGCACAAGGCAGGGCCGTCCGGAACCTGCTGCCCGGCCCTAAAACGGCTGGCGCTGGCGCGCGCCCACCAAGGACGGGGTGATGCCGTTCCGAACATCATGTCGCTCAGGAGGAATCCGAATAACGAATAAACTTTAGCGCAAAATCGACGAATTCACAAGCCGATTATACATGAGGAAGAGAGCGATATGTATTTGCCGATCAATAAGTTAGGGGAGATGACAGCCGCTCTCGCCGCACACTATTTGTTCGCCGGAGACGGCACGGGATTGGGCGGAAATTCGATCCCCTTCACACGCTAAAAACATTGTATTTTGAGCCGTTTTGTCCGATCTTTGGATCAAGTTTCCTATAAAACCGGCGGCGACGGGGAGCGTCACATGAAGCGCAGCTGGAATCTGATCTTGTGGTTCGGGTTCGTATTGGCTCTCGCTGGTTTTCTCAGCTATCCGATGTTCTTCGCACGCTATCCCATCACGCGGGATGTGCCTTGGGCGAGCTTGTCGATCATGGCGTTGGGGCTGACGTTGATCGGCGCCGGCGCGGCGCGCGCTTTCACGAAGCCGGAGCAGTATCGTGGAAAAATCAGCGGGAGCATTCTGGCAGTTCTTGCGCTGGCGGTGGCCAGTGCGTTTTGCTACGGAGTTTTCGTTTCGACAAAACAATTGCCTGCGTCGCACGGAGCGCCTCACGCGGGCCAGACGGCTTCCGACTTCACGTTGCCCGATTCGAAGGGCACGCCGGTGACGCTTTCAGCGGTGATCGATTCCCCCTTCACTCCCAACCGACCGGGTGCGGCGGCGGCCAGCACGGCAAAAACCGCTGCAACGCTGCTGATTTTCTATCGCGGATACTGGTGACCTTTCTGCAACTCCGAGTTGCGGAGCTTCGAAGAGCATCTGCCGGAATTCGATGCACGAAAAATTCGCGTCATCGCAATCAGTGTCGACACGCCTGAAGAATCCGAACACTTGCGCCAGACGCAAGGCTATACCTTCCCAATTCTATCTGATGGGAAGAGAGAAGTGATCCGCCGCTGGGATCTGGTCCATGAGCACGGAGGAGAAGGCGGGGCAGATATTGCACGGCCAGCGGAGTTTCTGATCGATTCTTCGGGGAGGGTCCGCTGGGTCAATCTAACGGAAGATTATCGCGTGCGGGCACGCCCCGAGCAGGCGCTGGCCGCGTTCGATTCAGAGATCGTTGCAAACATTTCGTTTCACTAGAACAAGCGATCAAATGCGCATGGGCATGACGACGTAACGGTAGCGGCTGCCGTCGTCGGCCAGCGGGCGGAGCTGGCCGGCGGACTGCTCGTCCTTCAGCTCGAAACTGATCGGCCCATCAGGCGCGGCCGCGAGGAAATCCAGTAGATATTCGGCATTGAAGCCGATGGTGACAGGCTCGCCCTGGTACTCACGATCGATGGCTTCCCGGGCTTCGCCGTATTCCGGGCTGGAGGCGGAAATCTCCAGTCCCTCCTTCGCCAGCACGAATTTCACGGCGTGCGAGCGCTGATCGGCGAGCTGCGAAACACGGCGCAGCGCGTCCTGCAACTCCGCGCGTTCAATGGCCACGGTTTTGGTGACCTCCCGCGGAAGCACCGCTTCGTAATTCGGAAACTGGCCGGTAAGTTTTCGCGACGTGAGAAGCCGGCGGCCGACTTGAAAATAGAGATGACTCTCGTCCTGCGCGAACTCGATCATGTCCTCGTCGCCGGCTTCGCCGGCAAGACGTTGTACTTCGTTCATGGCCTTCTTGGGGACCAAAACGCGCGTCTCGGACGAAAAACCTTCAAACTTGTGATCGACTTCGATCAGCGCAAGGCGGTGACCATCGGTGGCGACCATGGAAATCGAAGAAGGCTTCAGCACCAGCAAAGCGCCGTTGAGCGTGTAGCGCGATTCCTCCAGTGAAATCGCGAAGGTGGTGCGCGCGATCAATCCAGCGAGTAGCTTTGCGGGTATTTTCACCAGCGCATGCGGAAAAGCCGGCAATTGCGGGAAATTGTCCCTGGACATTCCGACGAGCTTGTAATTGCGGCGGTCCGACGTGACCTGGACCCAGTGATTTTCCAAGAGCTTGAAACGAATTTCGCCCTCGGGAAGCAAACGCACCAACTCCAGCAGCTTTTTCGCCGGAATCGTCCCCGAGCCCTCTTTTTTGACTTTCACCTCACAGGAAGTGCGAATGCTGAGCTCAAGGTCGGTGGCGGTGATGGTCAGGCGATTGCCGCTGGCTTCGCACAGCAGATTGGACAGGATGGGAATCGTGGTCTTGCGTTCGACGACCCCTTGCGTCATCTGCAACTCTTCGAGCAGATCGAACTTCTTTACGCTGAATTCCATCTCGTATGCGGTCCTTGCGCTGCTTTCGGGGCTCATGGGTTTAGTGGCGTTACTCTACTGCTTTTCTTCCTTTCCATAAAGGTATGAAACCCGTCGTCGTCTCCGCATCTGTGGATTTGAGGAAATCGCCAGAAACCAACCCCTGTATTGCTTTTCACGATCACGTCCTCGTGTGAAAACCTGAGCGGCGCTGAGGGAAAACCCGGGTTACGCCTCGCGTCTCCTCCGTTATCAGCTTTCTTCCACAGTCTATCCACAGGGCCAACCGGTCGCAGCGGTTTTGCCGGACATAAGTCTAACCAAACGAGTCCAGTAGCCTGTTAATCGTCTTGTTCAATTCCTTATCGACCTGCCGCAGCGCCTCGATCTTGTTGATCGAGTGCAGCACCGTAGTATGGTGCTTGCCGCCAAACTGCTTCCCGATTTCCGGCAAGGACGCGGAGGTTAGCTGCTTCACGATGAACATGGCCACTTGGCGCGGGAAAGCGATCGTCTTGGAGTTGCTGCGCACCTTTAGATCCTGCGCACGAAGTCCGAAGTGCTCCCCGACGCGCTTTTGAATCTGCTCAATGCTGATTTTCTTTTCCTGGATCTCGATGATGTTCTTGAGCACCTGCTGGGCGGTAGCCAGATTGAAGGGCGCGCCAGTGAGCGACGTGTACGCCATCAACCGGATCAGGGCGCCTTCGAGTTCGCGGACGTTGGACCGGATCGAGCGGGCGATAAACTCAGCCACGTCTTCCGGCAAGCGGACCTGCTCGCTTTCCGCCTTCTTCTGGAGAATAGCGATTTTTGTTTCCAGGTCGGGCATTTGAATATCGGCGATCAGGCCCCATTCGAAGCGCGAGCGCAGGCGCTCTTCAATGGCCGAGATTTCCTTGGGAGGGCAATCGGACGAGATGACGATCTGCTTTTGCTGATCGTAGAGGGCGTTGAACGTGTGGAAGAATTCTTCCTGGGTGCGCTCCGCGCGGGCGATGAACTGAATGTCGTCGACCATCAGCACGTCCATATTCCGGAAGCGGTCGCGGAAACCAGACATGCGCTCGAAGCGAATCGACGCAATCACTTCGTTGGTGAACTTTTCCGCGCTGATGTAGATCAGGCGCAGCGAGGGGTTGCGGCGCTTCAGTTCATGGCCGATCGCCTGCATGAGATGCGTCTTGCCGAGCCCCACTCCACCGTAAAGGAACAGCGGGTTATACGCTTTCGAGGGCTGATCGGCGACGGCCTTCGCCGCCGCATGAGCGAACTGATTGGATGAGCCGACGATGAAGCTATCGAAGGTATAGCGAGGATTCAGCTGCGCATCCGCGGCGTCGAAATCAAGCTTGGCCTGTGCCGTGGGCACGGGCTGCGCCGCGGAGGGCTCCGAATCGGCGCAAATAAAGTCGAGAGCCATCTCCGGCTGGCCAATTTCGGCGAGCACGGCGCTGAGGAGCTCCCCGTAGGTTTCTTTCAACCGCTTCGAAAACATCCGCGTGGGCACTCGGATGATCAACCGGTCCGGCTCGGCACGCTCCTGGCGCGTTGGCCGGAACCAAGTGGCGAAGCTATGGGGATTCACGCGGCGTTCGGTGTGTTGAAGGACCTTATCCCAAAGCGTCATAGAAAGAATAAACCCCTGCCGAGATTTCCACCGATGTGGAAATACTGTGGAAAAGCTCCCCGCGCACAGCGAGGCATCCGCAATAGTTTTGGGCAATCAGGTTCGAGGCGACCGGTTTATACGCCCTCCGGGCCACGCCTCGGGAATTCGAGATCCTCAACCGTGACAGGATCAACTGCGCTGCGGGATTCTGCCTAAACGAAGCGCAGGGGGCAAGAGAAAAGTATTTGAAATATTTGGGCTGAGTCCACACAGAATTCACAAGTTTTCCACAGCGCGAAGATGACTAAAATTTTACAATCGAATCGCTCGGGCGCCAATGAAAGGCGCATGAACTTACGGAGGCGCGGCGAAAATGCGCGGCGACTTTTCCACAGGCCTGATTTCAACAGGGGCTTCTGCGGCTTCCACGCAAAGCAATTCCGTTTGACCGATCCGGACGAAGAAAAGCCGCTCTGCAGGATATGCAAGCCGGCGCATGGTGTGCTGAGAGCTCGCGGCGTTCAATCGAGGCGGAAATTGGCGCGCTCGATCGAGCGCGCGCGGCCCGTGGATTCGTCCACGTCGATTTGCACGCCGTTCATCTGCAGGTCGCCTTCGGCGACGCTGAATCGCGAGGGCATCGCGCCGATAAAATGCTCGATAATCGCGGTTTTTTCCATGCCTATGACGGAGTCGTGCGGCCCGGTCATGCCCACATCGGTGATGTAAGCGGTGCCGCCGGGGAGCACGCGATTGTCCGCCGTGGGAATATGCGTGTGCGTGCCGAGCACGGCGGATACTTTGCCGTCCAGATACCATCCCATCGCGACTTTCTCCGAGGTGGCTTCCGCGTGCATATCGACGATGATGACTTTCACGCCCGGAGGCACGACCTTCAGCCCGCCCGCCGCCGCGCGAAACGGATCGTCGATGGGAGTCATGAAGGTGCGGCCCTGGAGGTTGAGGACCGCGCATTGGACGCCATTCTTTGCCTCGCCAATCCAAAGTCCTCGTCCGGGCGAGCCTTCCGGAAAATTCGCGGGCCGCAACAGGCGCGGCTGGCCGGGAAAATAGTCCACGATTTCCTTGCGTTTCCAGATGTGGTTCCCGCTGGTGAGCACATCGGCTCCAGCGGCGAAGAATTCCTCGGCGATTTTCGGCGTTACGCCGAAGCCGGACGCGGCATTTTCACAATTCACGATGCAGAGATCGATCTTTCGCTGCGCCAGGATGTCCGCGAGCCGCTCGTGAACGATTCTGCGGCCGGGCGAACCGACGACATCGCCGATAAAAAGTATGTTCATTGATTTGGGAAATCCGCGAAGATCCAAAGTTTGAAATTCTTACACCGAATGCGACAACGGTCCTGAAAGCGGACCCGGCCGCATCGTGAGGAGCGGTCCGCTCCGCCGTGCGTGCTAGGCCCTGAACCCCACTCGCAAAGTCGGGCGCCCAGCGCCTGCTTTAAGGCTTTCCCGCTCCGGCAAGCCGGCCGGGACATGCACAAGGGCAGGGCAACGCAGGCGCCCTGGGATCCAGTGTTGGTTCAAATAGGCTTTCGCAACGACCACCTGCGTCGCAGGCCATCTCCGCCGCTCATTGTAGCAGGAATATTTAACGGAGTGATTTCACGTAGGCGACGATCTGCCAGCGTCGCTGCTCAGGAAGGCCGGACCAAGAAGGCATGCCGGCGGCGACATTGCCATTCCAAAGCAGCCATTCTAGCTCGCCGGGCGTGGCGCGCTGTACGTC
>JAGWRH010000364.1 GCA_028876695.1 Acidobacteriota bacterium
GTATCGGGTTTTTCGAGCCGAGCACGCCACCGGCCAGCTCGATCGCACGATTGGCGATGACCTCATTCGCATTCATGTTGGTTTGCGTTCCGCTGCCGGTCTGCCAGATGCGCAGCGGAAAATGGGCGTCGAGCTTGCCGGCGATCACTTCATCGGCCGCCTGCACGATAAGCTTGGCTTTTTCGGGCGAGAGCTTGCCGAGATCCTGATTCACCAGCGCGCAGGCTTTTTTCAGGATGCCGAAGGCGCGGATAAGTTCAGGCGGCATCGTGTCGGTGCCGATGTGGAAATGGATCAGCGAGCGGGCCGTTTGGGCGCCGTAGTAGCGGTCGGCGGGCACCTCGATTTTTCCCATGCTGTCCGATTCGGTGCGGGTGCGGACCGATCGAGGATTGGGTTCCGGCGAGGCTTGCGTGGCCACTATTTCGCTCCTTGGGACGCAGGCACAACGGATCGAGCATCCCGGTTGACAGACTGACGCCCAGGTATGAGTACCGCGGCTGCGAGCCGCAGGTTCACGCTGCTAGATTGCGTCAATGCGCCGAAGGATTCAATTGGTTTCGGGGGCGGAGAACGTTGCGCCTAGGAGGCCGTGCCACCGTTGCATCGGAAGGCCACGGGCGGGCCACATGTGCGGCCTCCGTCAGCGCGAAAAACAGGCCGAACTTGTAGTAGCGGCTCCGGCAGGCAGTAAAGGACCAGTACTTCTATTCGAGCGCGTTAGAACAAGATCGATTTAGTTAGCGGCGATCGGGCGCTGAGACTATAGTTTTGCTCCAGAGCCTGGCCGACGTCCGCCAGTCTTGCATCACGGACGACACGAAGGGTGGAATTTGAGCTTCGCACCCGGCGATGTAATTTCATACATCGAGATGTGCCAACATGAAGGAGCTAGCCTTCAGCGAGGCATGAATTTTCATCTCGCGGGCCGGATGAGCGTCATTTTGATGAGCACTCGCCGCGGCGCGCCATACGCGGATCAAGTTAAAGACAGCGGGCGCACGTTGATTTACGAAGGCCATGATGTGCCCCAATCCAAGCACGACCTCGATCCCAAAACGATTGACCAACCCGAGATTTATCCGTCAGGTCGGCCCACGCAGAATGGGCTCTTCTTCGAAGCCGCAGTTCGTGTAGCTCGCGGTGGACACGCACCAGAGCTCGTGAAGGTTTACGAGAAAATTCACAATGGGGTCTGGGTATTCGACGGAATATTCGAGCTCGTTGATGCCTGGAAAGAGTCGGCAAATGGCCGAATGGTGTTCAAGTTCAAGCTACATCTTGCAGAAAATTCCCCCGCAGGTGAATACGTCTCGAACGACGAATTGCCACACAACCGGCTAATTCCTTCGACCGTTAAACTTGAGGTGTGGAAGAGGGACAAGGGAAAATGCGTTTTGTGCGGAAGTCGCGAAAACCTGCATTTCGACCACATCATTCCGTTTTCTCTGGGCGGGTCATCGCTATTGGAGAAGAACATTCAATTGCTCTGCGCGAAACACAATCTACAAAAGCACGACAAGATCACTTAGCGAGGCGTTCGGCATGACAGCGTAGAGATTGTTGGCTGCCGGGAGGGGGTCAGTCTGAATTTTGACTGCTTGTGTCACGATCAAGAAATTCGGACTGACGCGCGCAACGATGATTGCCGCCGCCTTGACAGGTTATCGAGTCAGACCATAGCATCTATTATTCCTGCGAGTGCCGGCGTAGCTCAGTGGCAGAGCGAGGGTCTCATAATCCCTAGGCCGTGGGTTCGATTCCCCCCGCCGGCACCATTCGACCCGATCGAGCAAACAGTCAATGCAATGCAATCGTGCCGCGCTGAAGGCCGCGCGCGACGCTTGGTTCGCCACGACGTGTGCGCCGTTGCAGCCGAGGATATCGAGCAGAGGAAACCCAGCAGCGGCGCCCTAATGGCGGCCGCAGCACAGGCAGTCAGGCATTCGCGCGACATTGAACCTGCCGGGCGCCCGGGCGGGCCTGCGAACCGAGGAATTGAACGCAGCGCCGGTTGCCTCCCGAGCCGGGATTATTTTCCAGGCTTATCGGCGAGGATGAGGGGCGAGGGGGCGGGGGCCGCGAGCGTGCGGATGTTGACGAAGCCGGCGTCCTCGAGCCAGGAGCGCATTTCGCCGAGCGTATAGGCGTTGCCTTCGTCGGTGTGCACGAGCATGTTGACGGCGAAGGCGAGCGGCTCGACGGGTCCGGTGCGGTCCTCGTCCACAATGAATTCGCCGATGACGAGCGTGCCGCCGGGCACGAGCGCGCGGAAAATATTCTTCAGCAGCGCGCGATTCTGTTCCGGGCCGGCCATGTGCATGATGTGGCCGAGGGTGGCGATGGCGAATCCGCTGCCGAGCTCGTCGCGGAAAATGTCCTTGCCCGCGTAATGGAAGCGATCGGCGACGCCGAATTGATTCGCGATTTTGCGGGTGGCATCCAAGACGCGAGGCAGATCGACGGCGGTGACGCGCACCAGCGGCGAGGCCTGCGCGAAGGCGATTCCCCACACGCCGGAGCCCGCGCCGATATCGAGCACCGCAAGCGGCTGCGTGGTTCGCGAGACGCCCAGCGATTCGGCGACCATTCGCGCGCCCGGAAATGCGACCGGCAGGATATTGCCGACCAATTCCTCGAAGAATTCCGCGGCGTCCGCGGTGCCGAAATGGCTGGCGGGCGGCTTCCCCGCACGAACGATTTCCGCGAGCGGCAGGAAGTCCGATGCCATCGAAATCAGGTGATGCACGAAGCCGCCGTGATAGCCGGGCTTGGCGCTGACGAGAAACGCGGAGCTTTCGGGAGTGAGGGCATAGCGGCCGTCGGACGTCCTGGCAAGGAATTGCAGACCGACCAGCAAATTCATGATCGCGGCGAGGCCCCGGACGGATGCGCCGGTGGCGCGGCCGACTTCGTCTAGAGTTTTGGGCCCGGAATCGAGCACGTCGAAAACGCCGATCTGGATGGCCGCATCGAGCGCCAGGGGATTGATGAAGCTCCAGACGGATTGCATGATGCGCTGCGGCGTGGGCTGAGAAGTCGGTTGCGAAGCCATGGGAATGTCCTTTCCAGTGTGGCGCGGGGGTTTTCCGTGGGCAGTAGCTTGAGCCCGTCGATGGAAGAAGTCAACCGCGGCACCCCAAAGCGCAAGCGCCTTGGGAACCCCACGGCCTCGATGCTGAAGTCGATACGCCCAGATAGCCGGTCGGCTAACTGTGCAAAAACTATGGCGGAGGGATGCGGCTTCGGTATATAGAGGCTGGCAGAAAACCGCTCGGCGGAGAGCGAGGGAGATTCGCGAACGAGAGCGGAGGGGCAAGAGAGTTCCTGCCCGAGGATGGCGGGCAAGCAGCGCGGAACGAAGCTGCGTACTGGGAGAAACCACGTGAAGCGAATGCGGCGAGCGACCGAGAACGTGAAGTCCTATTTCACCTTTTCCAATGGGCAAGCCAGATTCGGTGTGCCCTTGAGATGGGCGCTGGTGATCGCAATACTGGCGA